>URRK01000141.1 GCA_900550315.1 uncultured Oscillospiraceae bacterium
ACCAGGTAGATAACGCCTCGGCCAGCTTAATTATTGCCCAAATGCTGTATTTAGAGGGGCAGGACCCGAATAAAGATATTAACTTTTACATTAACAGCCCCGGCGGTTCGGTTTCGGCCGGTATGGCTATTTTTGACACCATGAATTACATTAAGTGCGATGTTAGCACCATTTGCATGGGTATGGCCGCCAGCATGGGCGCCTTTTTATTGGCCGCCGGCGCCAAGGGCAAGCGTTTTGCCCTGCCGCACAGCGAAATTATGATTCACCAGCCCTTAGGCTCTGCCGAAGGCCAGGCAACCGATATTTTAATTCACGCCCACCACATTGAAAAAACCCGCGCCACCATTAACCAAATTTTAGCCGACGCTACCGGCCGCCCGCTGGAGGAAATTCAGCGCGACACCGAGCGCGATAACTTTATGTCGGCCGAGGCTGCCGCACAGTACGGGTTAATTGATAAGGTGATTAAGCAGCGCTAACAAATTTTAGGAGAATAACATTGCCAAACGATAAGAAAGAAAAAGAGGTTTGCTGTTCCTTTTGCGGCAAAACGCAAGACCAGGTAATGCAGCTAATTGCAGGCCCCGGCATTTTTATTTGCGACGAATGTGTTGAGGTTTGCCACGAGCTGATCTACGGCCCGCAGGAGGAAAAGGAGCTAAAGCCCAAGGGCAAAAAACAGGCCGCTAAGCCCGAAAAGCCGCTGCCAACCCCCAGCCAAATTAAACAAAAGCTGGATGAATATGTGATTGGGCAGGAGCGCGCCAAAAGAACCTTAAGCGTTGCCGTTTACAACCACTACAAAAAAATGCAGGCACTGCAGCGGGGCGAAAGCGATGTTGAAATGGCCAAAAGCAACGTGCTGCTGGTTGGCCCTACCGGCGTTGGCAAAACCCTGCTGGCAACAACGCTTGCCCGTTTTTTAGAGGTGCCGATTGCCATTACCGACGCTACCACCCTAACCGAAGCCGGCTATGTTGGCGAAGATGTTGAAAACATTTTGCTGCGCCTAATACAAGCGGCCGATTATGACATTGAAAAGGCTGAGCACGGCATTATTTATATAGATGAAATTGATAAAATTGCCCGCAAGTCGGAGAATACCTCAATTACCCGCGATGTAAGCGGCGAGGGTGTGCAGCAGGCGCTGCTGAAAATTTTAGAGGGCACGGTAGCCAATGTTCCGCCGCAGGGCGGCCGCAAGCACCCGCAGCAGGAGTTTATTAAAATAGACACCACTAACATTTTGTTTATTTGCGGCGGCGCGTTTGACGGGATTGAAAAGCAAATTGAACGCCGCATTGGCGGCGGCGGACTGGGCTTTGGTGCGGCCATTAAAGCAACTGCCGACCAAGAGCGCGATGCGCTGCTGCCCTTTGTAACGCACAAGGATTTTGTTAAGTTCGGCCTTATACCTGAGCTGATTGGCCGTTTGCCGGTTATTTCCCCCTTAGAGGCGCTGGACGCCGAAGCCATGGTGCGTATTATGACCGAGCCCAAAAATTCGGTTTTAAAGCAGTACCAGCGGCTGTTTGAAATTGACGGCGTTACCCTAAGCTTTGATGACGACGCCTTAAAGGCCATTGCCGACCTAACGGTTGAACGCAAAACGGGCGCGCGCGGCCTGCGCTCCATTTTTGAAGGCATTTTAAACGATATTATGTTTACCGTGCCGGATGACAAAACCATTACCCAGGTTCGCATTACCAAAGAAGCGGTGACCGACAGCAAAAAGGCCGTTATTACACACAAAAAAACGGCCAAAAGCTCGTAAGGCCGCAAATTTTAAAAAAACTGCCCGCAGTGCAGCACACCATGTATTCGAAGAGTTGTTCTCCGCCGGTTAAACCGGGTATGGGTCATGTGCCGTACCGCGGGCAGTGTTGCTACGGCGCCGGTTCGGCCGCGTGAAGCGCCGCCCTATTCGCCGTGCGGTTTTGGGGTTTAGCCACAGCAGCAATCATTGCTGCGGGAATCACCGCAGCCGCAGCCGCCACCACAGCAAACCAAAACCAGAATGAGGATCAAGATCCAAGAACAGTTGTTACCGCCTAAGAAGTTGTTGCACATACTTGCTAACCTCCCTTCCGGAGGGAACTTTCGGCACTGCCGTGTTCCCGTCTACATTCCATACTATGCCCGGTAAGGATTTTGGTTACATATTTTTGGAGGAAGAAAAATGAAAAAAGCTTTTACGCTGCTTGCAGCCGTACTGCTGCTTTTTGCAGTGCCTTTTGGTGCCCTTGCCGCGGGGGAAGAAAAAATTGTTGCTAAGGGCATAGATGTTTCCTACGCCAATTACGGCAACGGTAAAACAGTTGATTTTAACAAAGCCAAGGCCGACGGTATAAGGTTTGTTATTATTCGTGCCGGCTATTCCGGCAAAGGGCTAAGCAACACGCAGAAAGAAACCCTGCCGGACACCCACTTTGAGCTAAACTGCAAAAACGCCGCAGCCGCCGGGTTAAAAATTGGCGTTTACTATTACAGCTACGCTAAAACCGTTGCCGAGGCCGAGCGGGATGCTGCCGACTGCCTGCGTTTTGTTAAAAACAAGCAGCTGGAATACCCTATTTATTACGATATGGAGGACGAAAAGTACCAAGGAGGCCTAACCACCAGGCAACGAACAGATATTGCCTTAGCCTTTACCCACAAGGTGCAGCAGGCCGGCTACATGGCCGGCGTTTACGCCAATAAAAATTGGTTTACCAACTACTTAGATTTAAACGCCATTCAAAAAGAGTGCGAAATTTGGTTGGCACATTACCCGCGCTCTGACAAGCCGGATATTGATTACAGCGCTTACGGGTTGTGGCAATACGCCAGTGACGGCAAGGTGGACGGCCTTTACCTAAACGGGCAAAAAACAAATGTAGATGTTAATGTTGCCTACCGGGACTACCCTACCCTTATTCGCATAAAGGGCTTAAACGGCTTTGCCAAAAACACCTACAAGCCCGCCGCCGAAAAGCAGGATATTAACTGCGACGGCGTATTAGATTTAAAAGACGCCGCCCTGCTGGCCCGCTACACCGCCGGGCAAAACAATTTGGAACTGAACGAAAGCGTTGTTTCGTACAACGGCAGCGGTGCGCCGGCCAATTTAAAAAATGTGGTAGAGCTGGTGCGCAGGCTGTTAGAGCAAAATTAAACAGGCTCGCGCCGTCTTGGCGCCCGCTTGTTTATTCGGCCGGCAAAAGCCAAAAGCACCGGCTGTAAATGCTGCCTTTTTCAGGGAGATTTAAGAAAAAGCGCAGTGTAAAAAAAGGAGATTATTAAAAATGGAAAACTACCGCTACCCGGCGCAGTGCAGCGCCATTATTGATGTAACCAAGCCGCCCTATTGCTTAGACAATACCGGCCAAAAAGACTGTACCGCAGCGCTGCGCCAAATTGTAAACGATATTTTAGGCGCCTACGAAAAAGAGTTTTACAAAACCAAAGCAAAGTTAGAGCAAATGCCCGACCCCAACGCGCTAATATCCTTTGAAATTCGCAAGGTAGACGGCCGCTGCAATGTTATTTTTCCCGAGCAGCTGCCCCCCTCCAGAATTATTTATTTTCCCAACGGAACCTATTTGGTAAGCGATACCATTTCCTACGCCATGGAGGAATTTCGCAACATTATTTGCAACCTGCGCCATTTGGAAATGAACTGCCAGCTGCGGTTTATGGGCCAAAGCCGCAACGGCGTAGTTATTAAATTAAAAGACCATTGCCCCGGGTTTGAATTTGGCAACGACCGCCCGGTTATTTGCTTTATGCAGGGCGAGGCCTCGAACATTGCCATGACCAATATGTTTGAAAACATTACGGTAGATGTTGGCAGCGGCAACCCCGGCGCCACCGGTATTCGCTACTTTGCCAACAACACCGGCGCGTTGCGGAATGTTAAAATTGTTTCCTCCGACCCGGAATACCGGGGCAACACCGGGCTTTCGGTGCTGCACGACAAGGTTTCGGCCTGCTACGCCAAAAATGTTGAGGTTATTGGTTTTAATTACGGCATTAAAATTATGTCGCAGTATTTGTACACCACCTTTGAGCACATTGTGCTAAAGCACCAAAAACGCACCGGGTTTTATGTTGGCAACAACGCCGTATTTATTCGCGATCTATACAGCGAAAACAGCGTTTCGGCCTTAAAGGTAGATGGATTTACCGCCTTTGTTAGCTTAATTGACGCCCAGCTGCTTGGCGGGGCCGAGCAGGATGTGGCCATTCGGCACTTCTTTGGTCAGCTGTTTTTGCGCAACATTAAAGCCGAGGGGTACGAGCATATTTTAGACAAGGGCTGGAGCTTTATGCGTCCGGAGCCCGTAGACGGCTATTTAAAAGAATACAGCTCGCACGGGCCCAAAACGCTGTTTGAAGGCACCAATTCCCTCTCCCTTAATCTGCCAGTTTTAGAAACACCCGAAGTGCCGTGGGGCAACCCGGAGGATTGGGTTAGCGTGCAAGAATTCGGCGCGGTTGGCGACGGCGTAACCGACGACACCGAAGCCATTCGCCGCGCCATGCAAAGCGGAAAGCCAACCGTTTATTTTAATCCCGGCCGCTTTAAAATTAACGGCGTAATTGAAATTCCGGCAACCGTTCGCCGCGTAAACTTTATGTACGGCGATTTGCTGGCGGGTGAGGAATTAACAAAAATGCACCACACCGGCGCGTTTTTAATTCGGCAGGAGACCGACGCCCCGCTGATAATTGAGGACCTTTTTGCGTGGGAAAAATTTTACGGTTACATGACCTTAGTAGAGCACGC
>URRK01000142.1 GCA_900550315.1 uncultured Oscillospiraceae bacterium
CTCGCTAAGCAGGTAGCCATTAGGGGCTTCGCACTCATAGACGGTGTAGTTGCCGTAAACGCCGGCCTTAACCGTGCCTAAAACGGCCGAGATAATTGCCGAGCCGGTTGCCGTTACGCTAACGCCGCCAATGCGGTGGCACAGCATTGCACCCATGTTTTTAATTAACCCGCGGCGTTCCTCCCCCTCTATCATAGCTTTAGATTTATCGGCCGCAATTTCGGGGTACATTTTTTTAAACTTACGGCCAATTAGGCAGGCACCCAACAGCCGGCACAAAATTTTAACAACGGCGTAAACCAAAAAGCTGCCGGTTAAATACAAAAAGGTTACCTGCGAAATCAGTACAATTAACGAAATAAACGCGTCGTTTCGGTTTACCAAATAATTGTTTTGGTCGGCCACAATTAAGGCCTTGCGGTTTGCAAACAGGTAAGAGGCAACCGTATCGGCCGCGTAAAGCACAAAGGCCAGCCAAATGTACCAAAACGGTTTGCCCGAATCGTGCACCACAAAGCCTACGGCAAAGGCCAAAATAAAGGCCCCGCCCATAAACACGGCGGCAATAATTTGGTAGGCGCGTTTGTAAAAATTCAGCACCCGTTTAATGGCGGCGTTATCTTTTTGCTCCAGCGGCTTGTAAAGCTTGTAAATAAGGCCGGTGCTAAGCCCCAGCTCTGCCAAGGAAAGCACCTGCAAAAAGTTTTTAAAGGTAGTATCTACCCCCGCTATGCTCATGCCAAGCTGGTTAATTAACACCGAGCGGGTAATAAAGTTACTTACCATTAAAATTAAATACCCTGCCATGCCAAACAGGGCGTTCATTAAAATTTTTTTACTTCGTTGCAATTTTTCACCCGTTCTTTCTTACAATTATTTTGGTTAAAAATTCGTCGATTTTTCTGGCAAGCACATCTACCTTGAACGGTTTTGTTTCCCCGGTCAGCCGCATTGCATAGCCTAAATAAATAAAGAATAAAAATCCGGACTGCTTGGTCATAAACAAAATGGTAGTATCCGCCATATTGATTATAAAAATAAAAACCAACAACGCACATATAGCCAAAAAAGGCAAATAATAATTTTCAGGGTTTTTGGGACGAAACAAGCTTTTAACAATTCTGAAAATGCAACAACATAAAAATACGATAAAAGAACACAGGCCTAAAACTCCACCGGAAACCAATGTGTGAACAAATATGTTGTGAAAATGAGAAAGCTGCTCAGTGCTGCCCTCGAAAGGGTGAATCTCATTTGCTAAAGTACAGGGGCCATAGCCGAATAAAGGCTGTTCAAGCGCCCGTTCTATTCCCTCTTTCCAAACATAAGGCCGACCGGTTAAAGCACCGTAATTATCCCCAACTGCTCTTTCCATGAAACTCTTGATATCCTGTGTAATGGCATCGGACTGTTCACCATTGTGTAAGAATACATTTTTAAGATTTTCAATTAGCAGTAGCAGCCAATAACTGCATTTTCTAAAAAATGCGAACATTATATAAAACAAACCGGCTAAAGCCGAGGCCGAAACAGCGCTTACCACTATACGATAACCAATTTTTAAATGAGCAACAATTTTAGCTTTACATTTATATGCAACCATAAACGCGGCAAAAAATGCAGCTCCCACACACCCAAACAATAAGCCCTTTGAATTTTGGAGCGCAAAAGCCTCAAAGTTAATAACAATGCTAATAACCAATAATACACTCCAACGGCGTTTTTTAATATTCCAAATTTTCCTGTTAACTAAATATTGTATTACGGCGCAAAACATAGCAACTGTGGCTGTAGGATAAATGGAATTTCGAAAAATGCCTACCAAACGACCGTTAAATACTCCTAAATGATATTCGTAATTGTTAAAAGTATAGCTTGCATTGACCTTTAGAAAAAAAAGTATTAGGGATATTACCGAAGCAGCTGTAACAAGACCGACAAACACACAGTTAATTAGAGTAATTTCGCCAAACAATTTTTCACGGTTCAAGGAATTAGAAACAGGGTACAAAACAAAGAATGATATTGCAATATAACATAGCTCAATTAAATTCATTTTAAACTGTTCGGACTGAAAATGCAACAACGAACCAATTAAAACAAATATAACTAACAACGCCGCCGGTACAATTCCGGCTGTTTTTAAAATCGTTCGGCCTCGAAATAAATCAGTAAAAATAAACAAAAGACCGATTAATATACCAACCTTCATGAAAGGATTGAACACCGGCGTTAAAACCGGTATTTCATTTAAAAGCGGAATAACAATAAAAAACAGCTTGCAAAATATATTGTTACTAATTGTATCTAAAACTTTTTCTCTCAATTTTATACCCTCTCAACACATTTAAAATTTCTTGCAGTATTTTTATCGTCCCGAAAAGCAAAAAACTCGTCTACCCGTTTTTGATATTCCGGAGCCATTTGAAAATTATTTTTGTACATTTGAATAAGGCTTTCTACAACTTCGTCCACTGTTGCACAAACCGGACCGTATCCATCCTCGTTATATTTAAAATATCCTTCCGGGTAGTGCTTTTCACAAAACTCCTCGTAATCGTGCTGAAAGTAAATAAGTGGTTTTTTCATGTAGGCAAAGTCGAATGCAATACTGGAATAATCCGTTATAAGCAAAGCACTGTCTTTCAAAGCTTGTTGAACGTCATACTCCTTGTTTGAAAAACATTTAATGTTTGCACAAACAGATTTAAACTCCTGCATATACTGCTGCATTTCAAAATGCGGAAAATAGCATAGCTCAATGTTGTTTTTTATTGCAAAATCAATTAATCTTTTATTGGTTAATAAAGCCTTTAACTGTATAAAATAGTTTGAATTTTCAAGCGGTTCTCTATTTTGTATACTTCTATCGTGTTCGGGGCTTAACCACCAGCGCCAAGTAGGCATGATTAAAACCTGGTTCTTTTTTACCCTAAAATCCGCAAGATTATCATATCTGCACAGTCCGGCACATACAACTTGGTTTGGACTGTAGTGAAGATCTTTAATAATTCCCTGGCGCTCACGCTCGGCAGATGCTATAAAAACATCTAAGTTATTATTTTCACTTAATAAAAACGGTGGTGCATTTTGAATTACACCGTGCTGCAAAAAAACGAATTTAAAAGGGTAAAGCCCATGTAAAACAAAAAACCTGGAAGCTAACCTTGCAGGGTAACTGTCTCCAATATGGGCGCTAACAAATTTAGAACAGGCCCACATATAAATGTGATGTCGGAAAGAACCATGTTGAATGGCATTTCCAAGCGGTTTAATTTTATTAATATAATCACCGCTGTTAAAATTAATAGAATAATACGCATTTCGCTGCGGATAGTTTTCGCGCACAAATTTAAAAAACCAATAACCATTATCATGGGCCTCATTGGCACGCTCTGAAATCAACCAAATATCCTTTTTAAACAATCTTAAAATTAAGCCTATCGGGCAGGCAGCTATTATTATCAACAAATCCAGCAAATCCCGAGGTTTAACATACTTAACAACCTTTTTAAAAAAACTCATGCAGTATCATCACCCTTATATTCCTGCAAATGCTTTGCATCAATGTAATCTAACAGTTGCTTGCTTTTGCTGGACGCTTTCCTAAAAAACAAATACCCGGTTTTACATAATTTTTCATAATCCTGAGCTTTAGTAAATAAAACAACCCCCTCTTTGGGGTATTCAAAGTAGGTTTGATTTAAATACGCTTGGTAAGATCTGTTTTCCTGCGCTATCGGTCCACCATCAATTACCCTTTCAGCAAAAGGCGAATTAAAAATAATTGTATGAAAATATGATTCGTCTGAAGAATATACATATTTGAAATAGCGATTAAATTCCGCTTGTGTATCATAAAATTTTACGCAATATTCAGCCGCCGCCCTGCTTAATGCAAAATGCGCCCAGCCACGATAAATATGATACGGTTTTTTGTTAACAACTAAATACGGCTTTCTTACAGTCAAGGTATGTTTAAAAACCTTAAATTGAAAAACATTGAATTTTTTCAGCAAAAAAGAAAAAAGGTCCTTGCCGTCAAAATTCCAATATAAACAATAGCGCAGCTTATCAATCGGCTTTGTAGCTACAGTGTCATCAATAGCCCGAATCATTTCCCGGCCGTAATTTTCTTTAAAAAAGCTGCTGATTTTTTGGTTAGAAACAATAGGGTAATCCAACCCTTGTAAAATTTGAAAATAATCAAATTCTCCGTAATTTAACGCTTCTCGAAATGTTTCAACGGTTGCCTCAACCGAATGAAAACCTCCCCATAAAATAGGCTTTCGTTTTTGTAAAAAATGAACCTGGGGCAATCCTTCACAAGCTTTTACGAAAGGGGAAATATCAACTTTGGCATCAATATGCACAAAAGCGTGATTTTCAGTACCGGCAGTTACTTTGTTGCACAATCGCGCTATGTGTTCCGGATCAATATAAGCTAAAACAATATAGGCCAATCTCATTCTTTCAACTCCATCATTTGAATATAGAGTTTATAATACTCATCGAAGCATTTTTCTTTACTGATATTTTGAATATCAAAGCTTTCCAGGTTATATTTATTGTTTAAAATACAGGCAGAAACCGCCTGTACATCCCCCTGTGAAACCACCGTGCCGCAGCCGGGGGCAACCCCCTCGGGACTACCGCCGGTATTGTAGGTAATTACCGGGGTACCGCAGGCAATGGCCTCTAAATTCGTGGTGGGGTAATT
>URRK01000143.1 GCA_900550315.1 uncultured Oscillospiraceae bacterium
TCTCATCCTCCTAAAGAGTTTTCCGCTTTTGTAAACGGTTAAAAAGCACAAACCGCTCGAGTAGCTTGTGCCCTTTAACCGTCCCCCGCCCCTTTCGGGACGGGAAACAGTGTGTGGTTGTATTTCAGCGCATTAACGCGGCTGAACGGGTAATTAGTGCGCTTCTACCGTAACCTCGCCACCCTCAAAGCTGTAAGGAGCGTTGGCATTAGATTTTACCAATACCGGCTTAGGTGTTGTAATTGTTGCGGTAAAAGCGTTAGAGGTTTTGCCGTTTCTGTGATCGCCCAGCAAAATATCCCCATTGGTGCCAACGGTTTTGGTAAAGGTGTTGTTGGCAATGGTAGCGGTTAAGGCGTTAGCCTCACCGTTATTTACAAAACGAACCGGGGCAAAATAATCGTTTTCCGGCTTTACCTTACCGCAATTTACAAAGGTGCAATTTTCAACCGTTGCAGAAAGGGTACCGCTTTGCTTAAAGTTAATGTTAATGGGGCAATCTACATCTACAAAGGTGCTGTTTTTAACGGTAATGGTACCGCTGGCCGTGGTGTGAACACCGGCCATTTCCTGCGTGCCTACCGATTTTAAGTAGCAGTTTTCAATGGTTAAATTAATTTTGTCGGTTCCGTCAGGGTTGCCGCGCCACATCAGCAGGCCCTCGCCGCTGTCTTTCGTAAGGCTGCAATTTTTTAAATCTACATTGTAGGTTCGGCCGTTTTCAGCCGGGCTGCCCCAAACGCTAAGGCCTTTGGCGTTTTCTACCCTAACATTTACGGTTTGAGGCGCTGCCGCAGTCGGCATAATGCTAATTTGCCCGCCGTTAAAATCAGCGCCGTTTCCGTAAACTGTTAAATCGCCGGTCAACGCTTCAGTACGGTTGGTATCGATTTTGCGGGCTTTCATATCGGCATCCTTTTTGCAATAAACGGTGGTAGCACCGGCCAAAGCGGCAGTTCTTAAATCGGCAACATACTGCACTTTTCCGCTGCCGTCTACATAAGCGGCAACTGCCTCGGCGGTCAGCTCACGGCCTGAAGAATCTTTGTAAGTTCCCTCAGCAGTTTCAAAGCTTTCATCGGTTACGCCGGCCGGGTAAACCGGGTATTCGGCATTTTCATCGTAAGTATTGCCGTTGCTGTCATATTCTACTGCGGCCTGCGTGGCGTAAACGGTAACGGCAATGCCGCTAACGGTTTTGCCCTGGTAGGTGTTTCCGGCCTCCTCTTTCATGTGGCCGGAAAGGGTAATTTCGCCGGAATTTTGACCCGGCTTTAAAACTTTATCCTGCAGCAGGGTGCTGCCGTTGGCAAAGGGCTGCTCGTCCTCGCCAATTTTTGCGGTAAACTGAATTGCGTTCAGCAGGTCTACATCGCCGGTGGCGCCGGAAATAACCAGCTTGTACTTTAACGCAAGGTTGCTGTTGCTTTCGTTGTTAATTACACGAATGGCCGGCAGCGTGTAGGTGCAGCCCGGCTCCCACAATACAGCCTCGTTCTCCGGTGCGTTCGTGCCTTTTACAAAATTTAAGGTTTTGCCCTCGGCGTTTTCCCAACTGCCGTCCGCTTTTTTCACCTCAAGCCCTACGGCCAGCTTGCCCGATTCAATTTTGTTTACATTGGTGCTGGCGGTACTGGTAAACCAGGCAAAGGTGGTGCCAATTAACATGGCAACACAAATGGCTACGGCTACCACGCTGCAGCCAAATGCACGCTTGGTTGATTTTTGATTTTGCATAACTATTTCATCCTCCATTAAAATTTACCGGTAGAGCTTTGCGGCAACCCCGCTCTGCCGGCAAAACGGAGTGCTTGGTTTTGGTAATTTTCGGGGTTCGTTAAAATAACGAATTTAGGAAATAGGTCCCCCCTTTGTACAAACCGCCCTTTGTGCAATTTGCATGATCTCATCCTCCTAAAGAGTTTTCCGCTTTTGTAAACGGTTAAAAAGCACAAACCGTTTGAGTAGCTTGTGCCCTTTAACTGTTCTCCACCCGATTTTTAAACCACCGTGGTGGAAAACGGTTTATTTCTACGGGGTAACAGAGGTTTCGTTCTCGGCCCCGCCGGACGACCCGGCAGCATTGGAAACATTGCTGCTTTCGGTTTTTGGGGGGCTGCTGCTTTGCGCCGGCGCGCTGCTTGGCAGAGGCTGACGGTTAGCCGGCTGCGAACCAACAGACGGTGTGCCGGACGGTTGTGAACTTGACAGCTGCGCACCTGACGACTGCAAGCCGGATTGTGTTGATTCGACCGACTGCGCGCCTGATGATTGCAGGCTGCTTTGCGCCGTGTTGGCCGAATTACCGGTCGCCTTTTGCGGGCTGCCGCCTTGCTGCTGCAAAGGCGCGCCAACCTTTTGTTCATTAACTAACACCGTGTATTCGCTTTGATTGCTGACCGTTGCGGCTGCGGTGCCCCACTGCGGCTGCACCAGCAAGCTGGTTTCGGCATTGGCCGGAATGTAAATAAAGGTAAAAACCGTGCTAGGGCTAAGCTGCGGGGTAAGGTAATTTTGGCCGTTAAGCTCTAATTTGCAAAAGCCGGTAGAGGCAGTTCCACTTGCCGTTAAGGTAACCGTGTACGGCGTATTGGCCAAAAGGCCGTTAAACTGCAGCGGGTTTTCGGCCGCCGGCGTAACCGCAACAGGTTTGGTATTTTCGTTTTCTGCGTTAGCCGTTACGGTTGCAGTAACGCTAAACTGCGCCGTTTGAATGGACTGTGTTGTACTGCCAACATTAGCGGTAAACCAGGCCCAGCTAACCCCGCAAAGGCAAGCAACACAAATTGCCCCGCCAATTGCTGAGGGAGCCAAAATTGCAAAAATGCCGCGCTGCTTTTTGGGTCGCCTTGTTTGCGGCTTAGTTTTTTTGCCGTGGCAAAACAGCGCATTGTAAATGCGGTAGGCGTTGGTGCTGTTTACAAACGGCAGCAAACAAAGGCGGTGGCAGCGCAGCTCCCGCCGCCAGCAGCAATATTCGCTGTAGGTTTCGGCGCGGCGCATTTCGCATTTTATATAGGCTGTATCCCGCCGAAACATCATAAAAAAATCAATCAGCCTTGCAGCTGCAATAATTCCTAAAAGCAAAAACAGTAAGCCAAATAAAATAATGCCGCTAAGATCCCGCTCCACAACAAAGCCCCCTTTCTAAAAATTCTTTACGCCCAATCTTTGCGCTCAAAAGGTGCAAATTTTAACTAAACTTGCGCCCTTTGAGCGCCCCCCACCCCCGCAAAAACAAAAGGGGGTGGAGAACTTGCTTTGTTATTTGGCCACCCGGCCAAAGCCGGGCAGCCTTATGTTAAAAGCGGTAACGCTTTAACATACCAATGGGTTATTTTGGTACTACGGTGTACCAGGTATCTGTGCCGTGTTGCTCACTTACAACCTTGTAGCCCTCGGCTACAAAGTTTGTGCCTTCACCCTCGGCCGCATTATTAGACGGGTCAAAATTTACAAATGTACCGCCCTTAACAATAATTTTTGCAGTGCCGTTTTTATAGTTTGCGTCAATACAATTCAACAAAAACTTGTAGCCGTAAACGGGGTTGCTATACGGTTCTACTGCGAAAGTGCCACCGTTAATAACCAGCGTACCTTTTTGAACCTGAATGGCCGTACCGCCGCCGTAATAGTAACCACCGTTAATGGTAAGGCTTGCGCCTTTGTTAACATTAATGCCGTAGCCGCCGTTTGTGCCGGTGTTAATACCGCCGTTTTCGGTAGCGTTAATGGTAGTATCGGCCTCTACATAAAGCGCGCAAAAATTGGTGCTGTTATTACCCATGTTGTCGGGCGAAATAATTTTCTTGTTGTTTAAATTCAGCGTAGTAGGCTTTTTAACAATAACACGGGCGTCCGCCGTATCGGTAAGGCTATTGTCTACAATGTCGCTGGTAATGTTTAAATTACCGCCGCCGGTCAAAACCTTTTTTAGGCCAACAAAGTTGCTGTTGCTTACAACCGTGTACCATTTATCGCCGTTGGCCTTGGTTTCGGTAATAACCGAATAACCGCTGGCTACAAAATTGCCTCCAAGATTGTCGTCACCCTTAGAGGGGTCGTAATTTACAAAGGTGCCGCCCTTAACGGTAATGGTGCCGGGAGTGCTGTTTTGTTGATTTAAAACATAGAAAAAGCCGCGCCAATTATAATCGGTGTAGAAAAATCCGCCCTCAATATTCACGGTGCCCCCATTACAAAGAACAACAGAATTACCGGTACCGCTGGCGTCTTTACCCACGGTAAAGGTGCCGTCCTTAATAGTAACAGTAGCCCCGGTATTAACTTGAATGCACCGATTATTGCCGCGTTCACCGCCGTCATAATAACCGCCGGTAATGGTAACGCTTGTGCCGTTACCGCTAACATTTACAGCAACATCATTTACCTTTTGGGCAATTGCTCCGCTATTCAGCGTATGGGTGCCGCCGGTAAAACTTTGGGTTCCTTTATAGGCTGCAGCCTCATCGTACCGGTTATTATTACTGTCGGTTTCAACCGTATCCTGCGTTGCAACAACGGTAATGCCAAGGCCGTTAAGTTCTAAACCCTGGTACTCGTTGCCCGCTGCCGGGTCCATAGTGCCTTGAATGTAAAATTCCTCGCTCAGCGGGGTTTCTTTGGTAAGGTGACCCTCAAAGCTA
>URRK01000144.1 GCA_900550315.1 uncultured Oscillospiraceae bacterium
TTAGCTCCATCATTTCGGCTACCAGCAGCACGCTTTCCAGCAATTTGTCAATCCCCTCGCCGGTCAGGGCCGAAACAGGCACGCAAATGGTGTCGCCGCCCCACTGCTCCGGAACCAAAGAATACTCGGTTAACTGCTGCAGCACGCGGTCGGGGTTGGCGCCGGGTTTATCCATTTTATTAATGGCAACAATAACCTGAACATTGGCGGCTTTAGCGTGGCTAATGGCCTCAATGGTTTGTGGCATAATACCGTCGTCGGCCGCTACTACCAAAATAGCAATATCGGTTGAATTGGCGCCGCGCTGCCGCATTGCGGTAAAGGCGGCGTGGCCGGGCGTGTCTAAGAAAGTAATTTCCTGCCCGTTGTGGTTTACCTTGTAAGCGCCAATGTTTTGGGTAATGCCGCCGGCTTCCGACTCGGTTACCTTAGAGTTACGAATTTTATCTAACAGCGAGGTTTTACCGTGGTCAACATGCCCCATAACACAAACAACCGGGCAACGCGGCTTTAAGCTTTCGGCCGAATCCTCGGAGTCGTCCATAATCCGATCCTCTATGGTTACAACAACGGCGCGTTTAATTTTGCAGCCAAGCTCATCTACAACAATGGCGGCGGTATCGTAATCTATTGTTTGGGTAACCGAGGCCATGACGCCTAACTTCATAAGGGTTTTGATTACCTCGGCCGCAGTTTTTTTCAGGCCGGCGGCTAAATCGCCAACGGTAATCTCATCGCCAACCGTTACGGTAACCGGGGTCTTTTTAATGCGCTCTAACTGCAGCCGGCGCATTTTGTCGGCCTCCGTTTCCCGCTTTACGCCCTGCGGGCGGCGATAATCGTGCGAGCGCTGTTTAATCTTTTGCTTGCGCTGAACATTATCGTTCATAGAGTTAGCCGGGGCAATGGTCTCGTACTTTTCGTTGTATTTTTCCAGCTCAACGTTATCTACCCGCGTGTTTACATGGCGCACGGCTTTTTGGCCGCGTACCGGCTGCGGGCCGTTGGCTTTTTCCTTTTTCGGGCGGGGCTGAATCACAACCGGCGCCGCATTGGCCGGGCCGCGGGCTGCTGCCTTTTTCTCCTCAATCCGTTTTTCGGTAGCGGTTTTTTGGGCGGGCTTTTGCGCCTTTTCGGCCGGTTTGGCCGGCTGTTTGGCTGCCCCCTGGCCGGCTGCTTCAGCCTTGGGTTTTAGCTCCGGCTTTTCGGCCGGGTGCACCTTTTTGGGCGCTGCCTCGGCCGGTTTTTCGGCCGGGTGCACTTTCTTGGGCGCTGCCTCGGCCGGCTTTGCTGCCGGGACGGCTTTTTCGGCCGCCGGTTTAGCTGCAGCAGGCTTTGCTGCTGCGGCCTTTTTGGCCGGTTCGGCCTTTGGCTGCTCAGCCGGTTTGGCCTCGGCTTTTGGGGACTCGGCTTTAGCGGGCGCGTTTTTGGTTGCCTCTTTCCGGCGCTTTTCGGCCAGCTCTTTTTTAAGATTTTCTAACTCCTGCTTTTGCTGCTCGTAGCTGGCACGGGCGGCTTTTTCGGCCTTTTGGGCCTCCTCCCGCGCTTTGGTGCCAACGGCAAAGTAGGCGTCAAAGCTTTCTACGGCGTTTTGCGTTGTTAATTTATTAAAAAGGTAATCCAGTTCCTTTTCGTCTAAAGAGTTAGAGCTTTTTTTTGGCTCCTTGCTGATCTCATCCAGCAGGGCGATGACCTCTTTGGAAGTTTTTTCAAAATCCTTTGCCAAATCGCTAATGCGGTACTTAACTGTCATCAATTGTTTCCTCCTTGCAATATTGCTTTGCAAAATCCATCGTCCGCAGTGGCAACAATGCCGGCCGGGGTGCCAATGGCTTTTGAAATTTGTGCGGTGGTGAAATCTACCCGTTCTACCACAGCCTTACCCTTTGCGGCTGCAAAGCGCAGCTCCTTTTCGCTTTTTGGCGAAATATCAGAAGCTACCAACACCAGCGCGTAACCGCCTTTTTGAATCAGTTCGGTAACGCGGCCGGTGCCAACAACCAGCTTGCCGGCCTTACGGCAAAAGCCCAGCAGGGTTAATAGCTTTTCATGAATCAAGGGTATCCAGCTCCTTTTGCAAACGGCTGTAAACCTCGTCCGGCAGCTGCATAGAAAAAGCTTTTTCCAGCTTTTTGGCCTTAATGGCCTTTTGCAGGCAGCTAATATTTTTACAAATGTAAGCGCCGCGGCCGTTTTTTTTGCCGGTTGGGTCTAAGCTTACGGTGCCGTCACTTTGTTTTACAATGCGTAAAAGGGCCGATTTTTCCTTCATTTGCATACAGCCTACGCACATGCGCTGCGGTATTTTTTTTGCTTTCATGCCACGCACTCCTTAAATTTACTCCTGCTCGGCCAAAGGCTCCTCGTCCTCGCCGTAATAGCCGCTTTCGGGGCGAATATCAATTTTCCAGCCCGTAAGCTTTGCGGCCAGGCGCACATTTTGGCCCTTGTTGCCAATTGCTAAGGAAAGCTGCGAATCCGGCACGGTAACACAACAGGTTTTCGGGTCCTCGCTTAAAATTTCTACCGAAACAACCTTGGCCGGAGAAAGCGCCGCCGAAACGTACTCTACCGGGTCCTCCGAATAGGGAATAATCTCAATTTTTTCGCCGCCAAGCACCTCTACAATTTGGTTTACGCGCGCGCCGCGCTGCCCAATGCAGGCGCCTACGGCGTCAATATCCTCATTCGCGCTGTAAACGGCCAACTTGCTTTTGGCCCCCGCCTGGCGGGATACGGATTTAATTTCAATGGTGCCGTCAAAAATCTCGGGCACTTCCATTTCAAAAAGGCGCTTTACTAAGCCCGGGTGCGTGCGGGAAATAATTGCTTTGGGGCCGCGCTCGGTTTCTTTTACATCTACAATGTAAATCTTAATGTTTTGGCCCTCGTATAGCTCCTCCTCCGGCATCTGCTCGCCCTTAAGCAGCACGGCCTCGCCCCGGCCGATTTTAACCGTAGCGTTACCTGTACGCGGGTCAATGCGCTCAACCTGGGCGGTAACCAGCTCGTGATTTTTGCTTTGAAACTCGGCCAAGGTGCGGTCTTTTTCCGCGTCTTTAATGCCCTGGCGAATAACATGCTTGCAGGTTTGCGCCATAATGCGGCCAAAATTTTTGGTATCCAGCTTAATTTCAACTACATCGCCAACAGCAGCGCTTTTTTTGTAAGCCTTGGCCTGCTCAACGGTCAGCTCGGTGTCGGGGTCCTCAATGGTTTCAACAACGGTTTTGCGAACATACACCTTCATTTTTCCGGTTTCAACATCAATATCGCAAAAAACAACATCCTTGCCGCCGTATTCTTTTTTAACGGCGGTTATAATCGCGTTCGATATTTTCTCTGCCAAATATTCGGCCGAAATGCCGGTCTCCGTCTCCATTGCCTTTAAGGCTTCAAAAAACTCTTTACATTCTTTCGTTGTCATTTTTCCAATTTACCTCCAATTTTATTCCTCACACAGCCGCGCCTTAGCCACCGCAGCCTGCTCAAAATGTGTTTCCTGCCCGTTGCAAAGTAAAACGGGCCCGTTGTTATACGCCTGTAAAAGGCCGGTAAAGCTTTTTTGGCCGTCCTGCGCTTGGTACAGCGTTACCTGCACCTGCCGGCCAAGCATGGCCTCAAAATGGCGGGGCTTTGTCAGCTCCCGCTCTGCCCCCGCTTCGGCGTCTCGATGTACGCCCCCGGCGAGCAAACCTCTAAATAATACGAAACCTCTATAGGGTCGGCAGCGTCCAGCACCGGGTCTACCGCGTGGGAGACCGCCGTGCAATCGTCAATGGTAATGCCGCCCGGTTTATCAATAAAAATGCGCAAATACCAGGAGGCCCCCTCTTTTACAAAGCGCACATCCCAAAGGGTAAGGCCCAACGCCTCTACCTTAGGCTGCACCAGCTCTGTAACCCTTGTAACCGTGTTACCAGCCAAAAACAAACCACACCTTTACTTTTTAAAATTGCGCCCAAAGAGCTTGCGCCAACTTTAAACGCTTGAGCCAGGCCAGCCTTAAAGCTTAGTTTAAATGGCTTAAAGCCCTTACCCGCCGGCTAAAACAGTG
Organism: uncultured Oscillospiraceae bacterium; assembly: GCA_900550315.1. Taxonomy (GTDB): domain Bacteria; phylum Bacillota; class Clostridia; order Oscillospirales; family Acutalibacteraceae; genus UMGS1279. Next base: position 4,058 of record URRK01000144.1, read on the forward strand.
CTGCGGCAAATTGCCGTAATAAAAACCAAAGAGCGGGTTGCCCCACTCTTTGACTAATACACTATCTACTATATGCATTATAACACAGTTCATTAGCAATTGCAAGCTTTTTTTACCAATTTTAAGAAAAAACAAAATAGCCCACATTTGCAAGTTAAGAATTCAGCAGGGCGGTAACCAGACAAACAACATCTTTTAAATTTACCTCGTTGTTTTGGTCCACATCCAGGCAAATTGGCACAATGCTTTCGGCAACATTCCAACCAGCAATGTTTCTGGAAAGCAGCACTGCGTCATCTAACCCTAAGCTGAAATTGCCGTTTACATCCCCGTTTTGGTAGCAGCTAATTTTAAAATTAGCCTTTTTACCCTTGGCAGCAACGGTAATTTGCTTTACGCCGGGGGCGGATAGGTCTACACTGCCGCTCAGCACCGCCTCTACCGGCTTAACCGCACCGCTTTTGTCTACCGACTGCACCCGCAGCCCGGTTAGATCCAGCTTTTCGTTTAAAAGGTAGCTTAGTTTTTTAGGCAGCTGCTGAATTTCAATAGCCTGTATAGAG
>URRK01000145.1 GCA_900550315.1 uncultured Oscillospiraceae bacterium
CGGCAGCCGCAGTTGGTGCCGGGCTAGGCTATTTGCTAAATCTTTCGGCCGGGCTGGTGTACCTGGCCGCCTTGGCGGCGGTGGTAACCGTTAAGGTAATTTTGGGGGGCGCAGGCCGGTTCATGGCCGCCCCGCTGTTTGGGGCGGCGCTTGCCTTGGCCGCCGTGCTGGTTACCGGCCTTTCGGTTACGGTAATTTACAGCACCGGGCAGCTGCTGCAAAGCGTTTGCTCGGCTGCGGTTGCCGCCGCTGCCGCGTATTTTATTAGCATTATGGGCCGAATTTCGCCAATCCATTCAACCGGGTTAGATATTGCCGAGCTGGTTTCTGTTGTTTTTACGGCCTCGTTGGTGCTGGCCGCCCTTTCACGCTTTCAGCTTTTTCGCTTAAATCTGGGCCAAATTTTAGGCACGGTGTTAATTTTGTTGGCCGCACGGTTTGGGCAGGCGGCCTACGGTGCGGTGGGGGGCGCAATTTTTAGTTTAAGTCTGCTGCTTTCAACCGGCAGCGCCAAGCCCGAGCAGCTAATTTTTACCTTTTGCGGCTTAATGGCCGGCGTGTTTTCGGCCGGGGGTACCGTTGTTACGGTGCTGGCCTACATTTTAACGGCGGCCGTTATTGGCGCCGTGCTGGGCGATTATACCGTGCTGGTAACGCAAACCGTAACCGCCCTTATCGGCGGCGGCCTGTTTTTGTGTATTCCGCGCAAGGTTAGAAGCTTTTTAAGCGGAATGTTTGCCGGCAAGGCCGAAATTTCCCGGCCGGATACCCTAAAAGGGGAGCTGGTAATGCGGTTGGAGTTTGCCTCCGGCGCGCTAAAAGATATTTTTGAAACGGTAGAGGATGTTTCAAACCGTTTGCAAAGCGTTACGGCGCCGGATTTTGAAAAAACCTTGAACCAAATTGAGCAGGAAACGTGCGGCGGCTGCAGCCTGCGCCGCCATTGTTGGGAGGCGGTGCGTTCCCGTACGGCGGCCGATACGGCCAAGCTGTGGTCAGCCCTAAAAAGCCAAAAATACGGGGAGGAAATTGCCACCGATTTAACCGAGACCCCTTGCCTGCGGCCGGAGGCCCTAAAAAAAGCTGTTGCCAAAAACTGTGCCGAGCTGGAAAGTCGCCGCTTGGCCGAGCAGCGCTTGGGGGAGGTGCGGGGCGTTATTAGCGACCAGTTTTCGGGCATTAGCCAAATGCTGTTTGATTTAGCGGAAGAATTTAAGTATGAGGTGCGGCACGACGGCAAAGCAGCCGAAACGGTGCTGCTTGCAATGAAGGATTTAGGCTACCGCACCGTTAGCTGTGTTTGCGCGCGGGACAAGTTCGGGCGTCTTTCGGCCGATATTCGTATCAAAGGCGTTGCCGATAAATATCCTAATAAAATGGAGATTTTGCAGCATCTTTCACGCTCCTTAGGGGTGCAGCTGGATACCCCGTGTATTAGCGGCGCCGGCGACGAGGCTTTTATTTCCATTACCGAAAAACCGGTGTATAAGTTAGAAATTGGGGTGGCGCAGATCCCGCGGGAGTCGGGGCGCCTGTGCGGGGATACCTGCCGCTATTTTTGCGACGGCCACGGCCGTATGATCCTGCTGCTCTCCGATGGTATGGGCACCGGCGGGCGCGCAGCGGTAGATTCGGCAATGGTCTCCGGCCTAATGAGCCGAATGTTACAGGCCGGCTTTGGGTACGATTGCTCGCTAAAGCTTATTAATTCCTCTATGATCTTTAAATCTACCGACGAATCGTTAGCTACGGTAGATATTGCAGCGTTTGATTTGTTTAACGGCCACTGCGAGCTGCTAAAGGCCGGCGCCGCGCCCACCGTGGTGAGGCAAAACGGTAAAATGGGCTGTGCCGAAAGCCGCTCGCTGCCGCCGGGCATTTTGCGGGATATTGCCTTTGACCGCGCCGAGGTGCATTTAAGGGAGGGGGATATTTTGGTTATGATGTCGGACGGCGTTACCACCGAGGGCACCGATTGGATCTGCGGCACGGTAAAGGCCTGGGATGTTGGCTCGGCACAGCAATTGGCCGACCGACTGGCCGCCGCCGCCCGCCGCCGGCGGGACGACGGGCACCATGATGATATTACCGTGCTGACCGCCATTGTTAAAAAGTAATTGGGGGATTCAATTTTTAAAAAAACAGCCCGGAGCTGTTTGCCAAAGCAGCAGCCAAAATGCACGCAAAAAGCACGGCTAAAATAAGTAAAGCTTGAATAAGCAAGTCTTGGCACGGCTTTGGCACGCAGCGCCGCAAAGCGCAGTTTTTAAAAAGCTGGTTAAAAAACACAAAACTCCTCCCCGGCCCCCTTTGCCTTTTGCGCAAGGGGCTTATAGAACGGTACGGGAATCATCAAAACAACTAAAAAACCTTTCTACCGCGGCAGAAAGGTTTTGATTGTAATTTTGATTGTAATATTGAATGGTTGTAGGTCGCTCTTGGCCGCCAAAACAAATGCGGCGTTTTCACCCGGAGCAAACCCCGGCCGGTCGGCTTGGTCTTGCCGCCAAAAAATTTAGCCTTGTTTTAAGGCTTTTTAATCGTTGCCTCGGCCTTGTTTTTCCAGTTGTTCTTGTTCGTCGGTTTGGTTCTGTAGGCTAATTTGGCCTTGTTCGCCGGTTTGGTCTTGACCATCAATTGGTGCTTGTTTGTCTATTGGTTCTTGCCCGTCGGTTTGCTCCGGCGCGGCATCGGCTGTCGGCGGCTGCTCTAAGGCGGCTAAGCCGCAGTTCATCTCCTGCGTGGCGGCAGCCAGCTCGGCGTGCAGGGTGTCCAGCTCCTTCGCAAAGCTTTCAGCCGCAGTGCGCAGCCCGGTTTGCAGGCGGTCTAACACCCCTTGCGTTTCGGCGGCGGCGGTTAATTGCCGGCGAGAGCGCTCGGCAACCGTTTGGGCGCACTGCTCGGCTCGCTCAATAATTTCGGTGGCGCTCTTGCGCGAGGCTAAGTACATGGTGCCAATGCCAACGCTCATTTTTTCAATTTCGTCCTCCCGGCCGCGGTAATGCTCCAGCTGCCCGTTTAAAAAGGTAACCTCGCTTTCCAGCTCCTTTTGCTTTTCCTCCAGCTCTTTTAAAGCGGCGTGCAAAACGCTAAGCTCTTGCTGCTGCTTTTTTAAAAGCTTTTCCTGCTCGGCCGCCTTGCCCTTGTAAAGCTCGGCCTGCTGCTGAATAAAGCGGTTTACTTCTTGCTTGCTGTAGCCCAAAAAGCCTGTTTTAAACCCAATGCCCAATACTTTCACCCCTAATAACGGTAGCGCGCCTGCACAACGCGGGTTGCCCGCAAAGCGTTGCGGCGCTTTTACCCTATTTTACCACACCGGGGCAAAAGTTACAATTCTTTTTTTGCTGCGGCGGGCAGAATGTAGGTTTTCTATTGACAAACCGGGGAATTAGTGGTATAAATATTAAAGATAAAGCGTTGACGGAACCAGTAACACCCCTGTTGGTATTTTAGAGAGAAAAACATTTTGCTGCAAGTTTTTTATACCGCCGGGTGCGAACACCACTCCCGAGCCGCGCGTGATGAACGCCGCCGTGCTGCCCGCGTTAAGGGCTGGCCCCGCTTTTGGTTGGCGCCTTGCAAAAACGGCAGGTAAAAGCTGCCGCTTTGCCGCCCGTTTGCCCTTTGGGGCGGGCCAGTAAATGGTGCCGCAGTAAACCGGGCCGCTAAGTTAAACTTCAAGGTGGAACCGTGCATTTTCATGCACCCTTGAACGGCAAAAGCGCCGTTTTTGGGTGCTTTTATTTTTAATTTTAAAAAGGGGCGTGCCCCGAAACCGGAGGATGATTTAAAATGAAACTGATTTTGCAGGACGGCAGCATTGCCGAACATTCTTTTGATGAGGAAATTGGCTGCGGCGCCTTGCGCCACACCGCCTCGCACATTTTGGCCCAGGCTGTAAAGCGCCTGTACCCCGAAACCAAATTGGCTATTGGCCCCTCTATTAAAGACGGCTTTTATTACGATTTAGACCGGCCGGAGCCGTTTACCGACGAGGACCTTACAAAATTAGAGGCCGAAATGAAAAAAATTGTTAAGGAGAATTTTAAATTAGAGCGGTTTACCCTGCCCCGGGCCGAGGCCATTGCCCTAATGCAGGAGCGGCAGGAGCCTTATAAAATAGAACTGATTAACGACCTGCCGGCCGACGCCGAGCTCAGCTTTTTTAAGCAGGGCGAGTTTATTGACCTTTGCGCCGGCCCCCATGTTACCTACACCTCGGCCGTAAAGGCCTTTAAGCTAACCTCTATTGCCGGGGCTTATTGGCGCGGGAACGAAAAAAACAAAATGCTGACCCGTATTTACGGCACCGCCTTTGCCAATAAAACCGATTTGGCCGTGTATTTAGAGCGCATGGAGGAGGCTAAAAAGCGTGACCACCGCAAAATAGGCAAGGAGATGGGCCTGTTTATGATGTCGGAGGAGGGGCCGGGCTTTCCCTTCTTTTTGCCGAACGGCATGATCTTAAAAAATACTTTAATTGATTACTGGCGCCAGATCCACACCCGCGACGGCTATGTAGAAATTTCTACTCCCATTATGCTCAACCGCCATTTGTGGGAGACCTCGGGCCACTGGGACCATTACAAAGAAAAT
>URRK01000146.1 GCA_900550315.1 uncultured Oscillospiraceae bacterium
CGATTGCGCTGCGTTAAACCAAACAGCATACGAACATAGGTGTTGGTTAGGGTTAACTGCCGCTTGGCGCGGGTAACGCCAACATAGGCTAAGCGGCGTTCCTCCTCCAGCTCGGCTTTGCCGGCGTAAATTGATTGATTGCCGGGGAAAATGCCCTCCTCCATGCCAATTAAAAAAACATTATTAAACTCTAAACCTTTGGAGGAATGAAGAGTCATTAAAATAACGGTGTCAGCCGTTTCGTCGTATTTATCAATATCGCTTACCAACGCAACCTCCTCTAAATACTCCGAAAGCGACGGATTCGGCGACTGCTGCTGGTAGTTAATAATGCCCGAAGAAAGCTCTTTAACATTTTCAACGCGCTCGGTGCCCTCCGGCCCCTCGGCCTTTAAAGCGTCTAAATAGCCGCTTTGCTGCAAAACCTCGTCCAACAGCTCGCTTAGCGGCAGCTCGGCTGCTTTTTCGGTCAGTTGATTTATCATTTGGCAAAAGGTTTGCAAACGGGTTGCGGCGTGCGAAAGCGCCGGGTAATCGGCCGCGTTTTCCAGCACCTCAAACAGCGGCAGACCAAGCCCCTCGGCAATTTCGGCCGCGCGGTTAACGGTTGTTTGGCCAATACCGCGCTTTGGCTCGTTCATAATGCGCCGCAGGCGAACATCATCGGTTTTGTTGTTAATTACATTCAGGTAAGAAATAACGTCTTTAATTTCCTTGCGGTCAAAAAAGCGCAAGCCGCCAATTACGCGGTACGGAATTCCGCTGCGGGCAAAAACATTTTCCAGCGCGCCCGAAAGGGCGTTCATGCGGTACAGCACGGCGTTATCCTTAAACTTACCGCCCTGCTGCACATTTTCTAAAATCGCGTCGGCTATGTATTGGGCCTCGGCTCGTTCATCGGCCAAGGTGCATACCTTAATTTTTGCATCAGTTTTAAAATCGGTCCACAAATTTTTGCCTTTTCGGGCGGTGTTGTTGGCAATAATGGTGTTGGCGGCCTGCAAAATGGTGGCGGTCGAGCGGTAATTTTGTTCTAACCGAATAACTGTGGCCTGCTCGTATTCGTCCTCAAAGCTTAAAATATTTTCAATGGTAGCGCCGCGAAAAGAATAAATGCTTTGGTCGTCGTCGCCAACCACACACAAATTTTGGTGCTTGTGTGCCAGCAGGCTAACAAGGCGGTACTGGGCATGATTGGTATCCTGATATTCGTCGACCATAATGTACTTAAATTTATTTTGGTAATATTCCAGCGCATCCGGGCATTTTTCAAACAAATAAACCGTGTTCACAATCATGTCGTCAAAGTCCATGGCATTGGCTTGTTTTAACTGTTTATTGTAAGCGGCAAAAACCTTGGCAATGGTTTTTTTGTAAGTCTCATAGCCAATATTTTGGGCGTATTCTTCGGGGGTCCAGAGCTTATCCTTCGCGTGGCTGATTTCATTTAGGCAAAGTTTAGGGCTCAGCTCTTTTTCAGAAACATTCAGCTTTTTTAAAATTTCTTTCACCACACGCTTTTGGTCGTCGGTATCATAAATCGTAAAGTGCGCGGTGTAGCCAATACGGTCGGCGTAGCGGCGCAGCATGCGGCCGCAAATGCTGTGAAAGGTGCCGGCCCAAAGGTCTAACCCGCTTTCCCCCAGCTTTGCAACAATACGGTCCTTTAGCTCCCCGGCGGCCTTGTTGGTAAAGGTAATGGCCAAAATTTGCCACGGGGTAGCCGGGTCAACGCTAAAAACACCCGGCGGCAGCAGCGGCTGCTCGCCCTTTAAATAGGCCTGCCCCTGCGCCAATTCAAAATCCGAAACATTTGCGGGAACGGCGGCGCTTTGGTAAGCGTTTCCGTAGCGAATTAAGTAAGCAATGCGGTTTACCAGCACGGTTGTTTTACCGCTGCCGGCCCCGGCCAGCACCAAAAGCGGGCCGTTTGCGGTGGTAACGGCCTGAAACTGGCGGTCGTTCATGCGGGAAAAATCTTTTTCAATTATGCTTTTACGCAGCGCTAAAAAATCACTGTTACTGCAGTTCAATGGTACGGCCCCTTTTTAGTAAGATCTAATAACATACAAATTAAGTATACCAGTTTAAAGGGCAAAAATAAAGCCTTTTTTCACACATAATGTTGTTTTTTTGCAGAACAGCTGGTATAATGTAAAGGTATGGTATTTTGTAGTTTTAACAAAAAGGGCGGGTTTTTGTGGTGAAAATGTATTTGCCGCTTACGGTTTTTCAGGCGGTGCAGCAACGGCTGCAATATTTATTTGCAGAGTTTGAAAACATTTATGTTTCCTTTAGCGGCGGTAAGGATAGCTCGCTGCTGCTGAATTTGCTGTTAGATTACCGCGAAATGCATTGCCCCGACCGGGTAATTGGGGTGTTTCACCAGGATTTTGAAGCGCAATACACCGTTACCACCAACTACATTACACAAACCTTTAAAAAGCTGGAAAACAAGGCCGAGCTTTATTGGGTGTGCTTACCTATGGCAACCAGAACTGCGCTAAGCAGCTACGAAATGTACTGGTACCCGTGGGACGACAAAAAGCAGGAGCTTTGGGTACGCCCCATGCCAAACCTGCCTTACATTATAAACCTAAACAACCCCTTTACGCACTACCGCTACAAAATGCACCAGGAGGACTTAGCCAAGCAATTTAGCCGCTTTTACAAGGAGCAGCACCAAAACAAAAAAACCGTTTGCCTGCTGGGAATTCGGGCCAATGAATCCCTGCAGCGGTACAGCGGCTTTTTAAACAAAAAGTACGGCTACAAAAACAAGTGCTGGATTACCAAGCAGTTTAAAGATATTTACTGCGCTTCGCCGCTATACGACTGGACCGTTCAAGATGTTTGGGCCGCCAACGCCAAATTCGGTTTTTCGTACAACCCGCTTTACGACCTTTATTACAAGGCCGGCCTAAAGCCGGAGCAAATGCGCGTGGCCTCCCCTTTTAACGATTATTCTAAAGAAAGCCTAAACCTTTACCGGGTTATTGACCCGGCCATTTGCTAAGCTGGTTGGCCGCGTACAAGGCGCTAATTTTGGGGCAATTTACGGCAAAACCAAGGCCTTGGGCTACCGCAGTATTACTCTGCCGCCGGGGCACACCTGGCGCTCTTACACCAAATTTTTGTTAGATACCCTACCGCCGCGCCTGCAAAATAATTACATTAAAAAATTTAATACCTCTATTAAATTTTGGCACGAAACCGGTGGCGGCCTTTCGGAGGAAACGATTGCCGAATTACAGCAAAAGGGGTACAAAATTCGCCGAAACGGCATTTCCAACTACACGCTGGATAAAAAAACACGCATTGTGTTTGAGCAGGATATTCCAGACGACACCGACAACATTTTAACCAGCAAAGATATTCCCAGCTGGAAAAGAATGTGCTATTGTATTTTAAAAAATGACCACACCTGCCGGTTTATGGGCTTTGGGTTAACCAGGCAGGAGCAGCTGCGGGTAAACCTGTTAAAAGAAAAATATTTGGGGGTATTGCATGAATAATTTTAAAAGCCCGGTTTACGGCATTAAGGCCATACCGTTTGAAAAAATTGAGCCCAACACCTACAACCCTAACGCGGTGGCCCCGCCCGAAATGCGCCTGCTGTACGACAGCATTAAAGAGGACGGCTACACCATGCCCATTGTTTGCTATTACGACAAGGCAAAAGACCGCTACATTATTGTAGATGGCTTTCACCGTTACCAGGTTATGCGGGAACACAAAGACATTTACGAGCGTGAGCAGGGCCTGCTGCCGGTTTCGGTTATTGATAAACCCCTGCACTGCCGCATGGCCAGCACCATTCGGCACAACCGGGCGCGCGGCACGCACGATGTTGATTTAATGAGTAACATTATTAAAGAGTTGCACGAAATTGGCCGTTCGGACGCATGGATCTCTAAGCATTTGGGCATGGACCGCGATGAGATATTGCGGTTAAAGCAAATTACCGGCCTAACCGCTTTGTTTCAAGATGTTGAATTTGGAAAAGCGTGGCAGCCGTCCGACGAATTTTTGCAGGAAACCGAAGCCGAACCAAAACCGAAACGGCGCAAAACCGTTATGCTGTAAAGGGGAAAAGTATGCCAAAGAAAAATGATAAAACCAACGCTATGCGCCTGTTAGAGGCTGCCGGTGCCGGTTACACCGAGCACAGCTTTGCTTGCCCTGCCGCTTTAAGCGGGGTACAAATTGCCACCATTTTAAACCAAGACCCGGCCTGTGTTTTTAAAACCCTTGTTACTGCCGGTAAAACGGGAACGCACTATGTTTTTATGGTGCCGGTTGCCAAAGAATTAGACCTTAAAAAAGCCGCCAAAACCGTTGGGGAAAAATATATTGAAATGATTCCCGCCAAGCAGCTGCTGCCTTTAACCGGTTACATACACGGGGGCTGCTCGCCGCTGGGCATGAAAAAGCTGTTTCCCACCTGCATTGACGAGACGGCGCAGTTGTTTGACACCATTTGCGTCAGCGCGGGGCGGCGGGGCTTGCAGGTGGAATGCACCGTCTGCCACAGTGGGGAAGAGACACTGGCCCGGCGGGATCTTGATCTGTATCAGGTGGCGCT
>URRK01000147.1 GCA_900550315.1 uncultured Oscillospiraceae bacterium
GCTGGAGCGGCGTGTGACCCCCGCTTTGGAGGAGCAGATTGAAACCCGGCGGCCCTATTTTAAAAAAGCCGCTGCCGACCCCCGCCTGCCGGCGTTGGAGGGCACGGAGCTTTGCGCCACATCGGTTTGCCCTATTCTTTCAAACGGGGATATTAACGGGGCGGTTGTTTTTGCCGCAACCCGCAGCAGCGAGGTTGCAACCGAGACCGAGGAAAAGCTGATTGTTGCCGCGGCCGGCTTTTTAAGCAAGAATATTGACGAATAGCTTTAACAGGAAAATCGGGCGGGAAAAGCGCAAAAAATGCTTTCCCCGCCCGGTTTTCCTTTTTATTAATAAAAAATTTGCGCAGTAGCTGCCTTGAGCGGCTAAGAACCGTGCGCCGCATTGCAACGGCTGCCTTGAGCGGCCAAAAACCGCGCGCCGCGCCGCCGCGGTTGTTTTTTTATTAGGCCGTTAAAATTTTTAAATGAATTAAAGCGCTTTTAAAAAGCTCTCCAACCGTTCGGCCAGCCGCCGGTGGCCGGCGGCGTTCGGGTGCAAGCCGTCCGGCACAAAGTTTTCTTTTATAATTGGCACATTGGGCTGTAGGCCGGAGGTGCGAAAAAGGTCTAACACCGGCAGCCCGTATTCTCCGCAAATGGCCAAAATAATATCTACATAGGTTTGCAAATTTCCCGAAAGCCGCATGCCGCGCTCGTTGTAAAGGCGGTCGGTCTCCCCTACGCGGTGCAGCGGCGTTAAAAACACAATTTGTGCTGTGGGGTAAGCGTTTAACAGGTACAAAATAAGGGTGTGCAGTGCACCGTAAAAGGTTTTGGGCGTGCGGTCCTGCGGGGTGCCAAGCGGGGCGTCGCCGTGGCCGTAATCGTTGGTGCCGCCAAAAACAATAATGGCGTCGGCCGTTTTTTGCATTTGCTGCGCCCGGGTGCAAAAGTTGCCAAGAGCTTCAAAGCTATCCGGCTGCTGCTGCTCAGCAATGCGGGTTCCCCCAACGCCGTAGCCAATGCAGCTTGCGCCCGTTTTTTGCCCTAACCGGTACCAATAGGTTTCCTCCTTACCGGAAACGCCTGAACCGGCTGTAATGCTGTCCCCCAAAAAAAGCAGTGTTTTTCCCTTTAATTCCATTTTTAAATTCTCCCTTTTCCTTTAGCGGTGCGGGTTGTTTTTTGCTCGCTAAAAAATTAATTTATTCCTCCCGAAACTGCATTTCGTACAGCTCGCGGTAAAGCCCCCCTTGGCTTAGCAGCTGGGCGTGGCTGCCCTGCTGCACAATTTGCCCGTTTTGTATAACGGCAATGCTGCCCGCTCCGCGCACGGTAGAAAGCCGGTGGGCCACCACAATGGTGGTGCGGCCCTTACAAAGCTCGTTCAACGCGTTTTGAATCAGCAGCTCGGTGGCGTTATCCAGCGCACTGGTTGCTTCGTCTAAAATTAAAATGGCAGGGTTTTTTAAAAACACCCGGGCAATGCTCAGCCGCTGCTTTTGCCCGCCCGAAAGCTTAACTCCCCGCTCGCCAATGTTGGTGTTGTACCCCTCGGGCAGGCCGGTAATGTAGCGGTGAATATCGGCTCGTTTGGCCGCCTCAATCATCTCCTCCTCGGTGGCGTTTGGCCGGCCGTACATAATATTATCCCGAAAAGTTCCGTTAAACAAAAAAACATCCTGCTGTACAATGCCAATGCTTTGCCGCAGCGAGTGCAGCGTAACGCCGGCAATGTTTTGCCCGTCTATGTAAATAGCGCCTTGCTGCGGTAGGTAAAAGCGCGGCAGCAGGTGGCAAAGGGTTGTTTTACCGCCGCCCGAGGGGCCAACCAGCGCCAGCATTTGGCCCGGCGAAACGGTAAGGTTAATATTGTTTAGGGTGTTGCCGGGTCGGCCGCCCTTTTCGTAAGAAAAGGTTACCCCCTTAAACTCTACCTTGCCGGCCGAAACGGTTAGCTCGGCGGCGTTTTCGGCCTCTTTTTCGGTGGGCTGGTCTAAAATTTCTAACACCCGGGCAAAGCCGGTTACGCCGTTTTGGTACTGCTCCATAAAATTAATCAGCGTTGTTACCGGGTTAATAAAAAGGTTTACCGAAACAATAAAGGTGGCGTAGTCGCCAAAATTTATTTTGCCGCGGTACAAAAACAGGCCGCCGGCAATAATAATTAAAACATTAAAAACATCGGTAATAAAGCCGTTGCTGGAAAAAAAGGTGGCCATTGCCTTGTAGGCGCTGCGCCCGGCGTTTACAAAATTTTGGTTGCCAACCTCAAACTTCTGCTCCTCAATTTTGCTGTTGGTAAAGGCTTTTGTAACCCGAATACCCGTAATGCTGTTTTCCAGCGCGGCGTTAATTTCGGCGTTGGCCACCCGCCGCTTGGCAAAGGCCGCCTTCATTTTACGGCGCATACTGCCCGAAACCGCAACCATAACCGGCACGCAGGCAAAAATAATTAAGGTTAACCAAACGTTAATGGTGCAAAGGTAAATAAAGGAGCCAATGATCATAATGGTGCAAACAATAAGGTTTTCCGGCCCGTGGTGCGCCAGCTCGCTAATTTCAAACAAATCGCCCGTTAGGCGGGACATAATGCGCCCGGTTTCGTGCTCGTCAAAAAAAGAAATTGGCAACAGTTGTAAGTGGTTAAACAGATCCCGCCGCATGGTGGCCTGCATTTTCATACCGATCATGTGGCCGTAATACTGCACAAAATAGCGCAGCGCCATGCGAATAACATAAAGACCTAACAAAAGCAGGCCAACAAAAATAATGGCCCGCACATTTTTGTTTGGAATGTAGCGGTTTAGCAGCCGATTGGTTAAAACCGGGTAAACCATGCCAATGAGTGAAACCAGCAGCGAAGCCAGCATATCGGCCGTAAACATTTTTAGGTGGGGCCGGTAATAGCCCATAAACCGTTTTAACATAAATTTCTTCCTTTTTTAGTAAAGCCCGTTGTAAACGGGCAAAAATTCTGCTTGGCAGGGCGCAAACGCTTTTTTAAGTAAGGTTGCGGCTTTGTTTAAGTGCAAAAAAGCTTTGTTCCAGTGCGGTCGCGGGTTTGGCCCGGGTTCGGCAAAGCGCCACCCAAGTAGGACTGCAGCACCGCCTAAGCAAGACCGCAACACCGCCCAAGTAAGATTGCGGCGCCAACCGAGTGCGGGGCAAACGCCCCTTAAAAAGCGCGCAATTTTACCTAAGACAGCCGCGCGGACCTATTTAAATTTGGCGGCGGGTTGAAAGCGCGCCGGCCTATTTTGAAATTTTAACGGTGGCCTGAGCCAAATTATTTAAGTTTTTGAATAAAGCTGTAAAGCTCCTGGGCCAGCTTTTGGTGCGTTTCGGCACCCGGCCGCTCTAACCGCTCGCAGGCTGAAAGCTTTAGCAAATAAACGCCGCCGGCTTGCCCGCCGCGCAGCTGAACCGATTGCTGAATACAGCTTAAATAATAGCTTGAAAGCGGGCGCTGGCCGTAGCACCAAATAATTTTACAGCCGGGGTATTGCTCCTGCATGGTGCGAATAAAATCCTGCTGTTTTTGAAAAGATTCGGCTGCCGATTTGCCCTCGGCCTTATGTAACGAAAGGTTAAAGTCGGCGTTAACGCCGCTTATTACTACATATTTTACCCGGCCGGGAACCTGGTAGCTTTGCCCGCCCTCCCGCCGGGTGGAAAGGCCGTAAAGCTGGGTTAAATGAACCGTGTCTTTGTGAAAATCGGAAATACCGAACGCGGTGTTGGCCCGGGTAATAATTTCGTAGCTAAGGCCAAGCCTTTTGGCTGTTAGGTAGGCAAAGGTTTTAGAGCTATCGCGGTTTTCTACCCGGCGCAGGGGCGTTTCGTCCTCCCCCGCGGCCCGGGCGGCCTCGTTGCTTAGCAGGGCCGCCTCCCCGGTAAAGGGCGTGCCGCCAATAAACACTATGCGGTCCTCCGGCAGGGTGGGCGGCGGTAAAAAGCTGCCGTTAAGGGTAATGCCGGTTAAGGTAATGTAAGGCGGCTCACTGCCGCTAATTCGCAGCAGCTGCACGGTGTGCGTGCCGGCGGGCAGGTTGCTTGCCAGCGTAACCTGTTTGGCGTTTTCGGCCGTTAGGGCAATGCGCCCGGCCGAAATTTCTTTGCCGTTTACAAACGCGCGCAGGTAGGCAATTCCGCCACCTTGGGCGCTTAGCGTAACTAAAATTTCGCCGCTGCAGTTTGCCTTAAAGGTTACGGCGGCGCAGTCCCAATCCAGCGCGGCGCCGCCGGTTACAAGCGTTGCCCGCCCGCTTAAAAGCAGGTTTTGGGCAACCTTTTTTGGCGTGTAGGTTTTGGCCTTGCCAAACGGGTTTTGCGTTTTTAATGCTTGAGAGGAGCTTTTGTTTTTCGTTCCACCGCGGCTTTTGCTGCCGGTTGATTTTGCAGTGCCGCCCGATTTTGAAGCGGTGCTGTTTTCGGCCGAAAGCTCCGGCGCGGTGGTAAAATCATCGGTTAAAATTACGGTTTGCGAATTTGTTGCAGCCGTTAACGCGCTGCAGCCCGAAAGCGCCAGCACACAAGCCAGCGCCGTTAGGGCAAGAACTGTTCTTTTCAACATGAAAACCTTCTGTTAAAAAATTAAAT
>URRK01000148.1 GCA_900550315.1 uncultured Oscillospiraceae bacterium
AAGGCCCCCAGCGTTATTGTAGAGTGCGCGTTTGTAGATAACGCCACTGATATTCAAATCATTAACACGGCCGAAAAACAACGCAAAATGGGCGTGGCCGTGGCGCAAGGGGTGTTAAAAACCTTAGGCGTTGCCGTTAAAGCGCAGCAGCCGCCCGCAAAGCCGCAGCCCTCTGCCCCCGCTAAACCGAAGCCTACTGCCCCGGCCGGAACCCTTTACAAGGTAACCGGCCAGTGGTGCTGGGTGCGCAAAGGCCCGGGCACCAACTACGCCAAAAACGGCAAAGTGCAGCATAATGAGGTTTACACCATTATGGAGGTAAAAGCAGGGCCGGGCTCGGCCAAAGGCTGGGGTCGGTTAAAATCGGGCGCCGGTTGGGTTGCGTTAGACTTTTTAACCAAAAAGTAAGACCCTAACCCTTTAACCAAAAGTAGGACCCCTGCCCCGTTTATTAAAATAAGATCCCTATGAAAGCAAAAAACAACCCCGAGGTTGCCCTATTACGGTAACTTCGGGGTTGTTTATTTATTTTGTTTGCTGTTTTAAGTAGGTTACATATTCCTCTAAACAATAGCCAAGCTGGTTCATTTTCGCGGCGTGATCCTTACCTACATAGCGGTAATGCCACGGCTCATAAATAACGCCGGTTATGCCTTGTTTAGATTTTGGGTAACGCATTACAAAGCCATATTCGGCCGCGTGGGCCTGCAGCCAAGCAAACTGCTTGGTGTTTTCAAAGGTTTCCTCTACCGAGTTAAAATCTACCGCCAGCCCCAACTCGTGCTCGCTGCTGCCGGGGTAAGCCACAACGGTTGCGGCCTTATCAATGGCGGCCTGCTCGGAAAGCTGCGGATTATTGGCCTTAACCTTTTTTAACTGATTTTGGAACAGGGTAACCTGCCGGGAGTGCAACCGAAAGCTGGAAATCACCAGCAGGGAAACACCGTCCTTTTCCGCCGCGGCGCACATGGCATTTAAATAGCTCACGGCGCGGGCGTCGTACTTCATGCCAACATCACGGGCAAACCGTGCCTCAATTTTAGCGGTTTGAATGTTGGTGTTGTTTTCCAGCAAATTCTGCCGGTTCACCAATTTTAAATTCCACTGCCCCAGCTGGCCGGAGGCCTGTACGGTTTTGCTGCTGCTACCCACCTTAGAGGAGGCCGCAGCGGCAGAGCTTTTGGGGGTGGAACTTGCCGCAGCCGACCCCGCCTTAGAGGAAGAAGAAACTACCTCGGCAGCAAGGTTTTCCTGCGAAGAATCAATCGAAACAACGCTAAGGGAGGAGGCCTCCCCCACCGAGGCAGTACCCTTGGCTTTTTTTGCAGCGCTGCGCCACAAAACCGTTAAGGTAATGCAGGCAACAAGCAACACAATTACGGCAATGCTTAACACGCGAATGAGTTTTTCGTACCATGAAATGACAGCCGCTGAACGATACCTTGCCATACTTAAATAACCCGCACGCGAATAATATCATCCAACGCGGCAATTTCATTTGCAATATCGTCGGTAATATCTCCGGTAACATCTAACAAGGTGTAAGCGTACTGCTTTTTAGAGGTGTTTAACATATTTTCAATGTTAACACCCTTGGCGGCCAGCACCTGTGTAATTTTGGTAATCATGGTGGGCACATTTTTGTGAATAATGCAAATGCGCTTTTCGCTGCTGCGCGCCATGGCGGTATTCGGCAGGTTTACCGAATTAGTAATGTTGCCGTTTTCAATATAATCGGTCAGCTCATCGGCGGCCATGCCGGCGCAGTTATCCTCCGACTCCGGCGTAGAAGCCCCTAAGTGCGGAATGGCAATAACGCCGTCGTGCCCTAAAATTTCATCGTTCGGGAAGTCGGTTACATAGGCGGCTACCTTGCCGTTTTCCAAAGCAGCTAAAATGTCGGTAGAATTAACCAAATCGCCGCGGGCAAAGTTTAAAATGCGCACACCGTCACGCATGGTGGCAATGGTCTCGGCGTTAATAAAGCCCTTGGTTTCGGGTGTTAGCGGAACATGAATGGTAATATAGTCACAGTTCTCAAAAATTTCTTTAATGTCTATGGCGTGAATGGCGTTATGGGTAAGGTTCCAGGCCGCATTTACCGAAAGGTACGGGTCGTAGCCGTAAACCTTCATGCCAAGGTGGTTGGCGGCGTTGGCCACCCGAACGCCAATGGCGCCCAGGCCAATAACACCAATGCTTTTACCGCTAATTTCCGGCCCGGCAAAGGCGCTTTTACCCTTTTCAACCATTTTGCCAACCGCTTCCCCGTTGCCTTTTAGCCCCTTGGCCCACTCAATAGCGGGTACAATACGGCGGGAGGCAATTAGCAGCCCGGCAATTACCAACTCTTTAACCGCGTTGGCGTTGGCGCCCGGCGTGTTAAAAACAACAATGCCCTGCTCGCTGCAGCGGTCAATTGGAATATTGTTGGTGCCGGCACCGGCACGCGCAATGGCAAGCAGCGATTTTGGGAATTCGGTTTCGTGCAGCGAGGCCGAACGAACAATGGCCCCAACCGGATCTTCTACCTCGTCGCCATAGGCGTAGCCCTTAGCCGCCAGGCGGTTTAGCCCGGCGGCGCTAATTTTATTATAGGTTTTAATATTCATTCCAAGTACCTCCAATAAAGCTTATTGATGCTCTTTTTCAAACTCGGCCATAAAGGCAACCAGCTTTTCAACGCCCTCCATTGGCATGGCGTTGTAAATGGAGGCGCGCATACCGCCAACGGTGCGGTGGCCTTTAATGTTTACAAAGCCGGCCTTTTTAGCTGCGGCAACAAATTCGGCGTCTAAATCGGTGTTGCCGGTAACAAACGGCACATTCATTAAAGAGCGGTCCTCGGGCACTACGGTGCCCTTAAACAGCTTGCTTTGATCTAAGAAATTGTAAAGAATAGCGGCTTTTTTCTCGTTATGCGCTTTTAAGGCTTCTAAATTACCAAAAGTTTTTTTCACCCATTTCATTACCTTGCCGGCAATGTAAATGGTGTAGCAGGGCGGCGTGTTAAACATGGAGCCGTTATCGGCATGAATTTGGTAGTTAAACATGGTGGGGGTAATATCCATGGCGTGGCCAATGAGAGCCTCCCGCACAATAACAACCGTTAAACCTGCCGGGGCCAGATTTTTTTGCGCACCGGCGTAAAGCAGCGCAAATTTGCTCACATCAATCGGTTCCGACATAATGCAGCTGGAAATATCGGCCACCAGCGGAACCTTGCCGGTTTCGGGCAGCTGATGGTATTTGGTGCCGTAAATGGTATTGTTCATGCAAATATGCACATAGTCGGCGTCCGGCCGAACATCGGCCGCCGTAACCTTAGGAATGTAGGTAAAGGTTTTATCTTCGCTGGAGGCAATGGCTTTGCAGTCACCGTAGCGAGAGCCCTCTTTAAACGCCTTTTTAGCCCATTGGCCGGTAATTATATAATCGGCCTTGCCGTTTTTGGTCATAAGGTTCATAGGAACCATGCAGAACTGCGAAGAAGCGCCGCCCTGTAAAAACAGCACCTTGTAATTGTCGGGAATCTGCATTAAATCGCGCAGATCGGCCTCGGCCTCATCAATAATGGCCTGGTACTCTTTTGAGCGGTGCGACATTTCCATAACCGATTGGCCGGTTTGGCCGTATTCGCACATTTCATTTGCGGCCTCCTGCAAAACCTCTAACGGTAACATAGAGGGGCCTGCGCTAAAGTTATAAACTCTGGACATTAGTAATTCCTCCAAAAATATAGTAAAGTGCGGCCAAAGCGCTGCGGCGCAACCTTTGGTCGCAGTACTGTTCTATTATATTCGCATTCGGGCCGTTTGTCAATAGGTTTGTTAAAATAATAACAAACTTTTTGCAGAAAATTGTGTTTTAACTGCAAAAATCGTTTTAAGACTGTTAAATAATTAACAAATAGATAGAATGCGGCGTGTTTGGCTTTGTTTTTCTGCGGTAAGGGCAGTAGGTTAATGGGGTGAAGGCTTGCTTTCGGCAGTAAAGCCCTTTTAGTATGGCAGACACCAAAATTTACTTAGCACAGCTGCCGAATAAATTACTTAGCGCGGCGGGCCGGAAAATTTTCTTGGTGCAGCTGGCAGAAAAATTTACTTTCACGGCTGGCAGCAAAGCTTTTTGCAGAGTTAGGCAGCGGCAAAAGCTTTTGGGCTGTAAGAGCAGCGGTCCTTTTAAATTTTCGGCAGCAAACTATTTGGGCTTAGCACAGGCGGCAGCCAACCATTTAAGGCTTAGCGCGGGCAAAGGCCATTTTGGCCTTGCGGGCAGGCAGTAAAAATTCTTTTAGCGCGGCAATCCGTAAAAGGGCCGTGCGCCCAATAACGCGCCAAATTGTTTACAAAATTTGCTTGAAACCCTTTTGCCGCTGTGGTACCCTATTTTTAGGCTATACCGCCCGCGCGGTTTTAAGTGAGCCTGTTTTTGCATAGAATAATATGAGAAACGCAGGAGGTTTTTAACATGAAATTTACCAAAAAGAATGTTACCGAATTGCAGGAGAATTTTATAAACGCCATTGGCAACGAGTGGATGTTGATTACCGCGGGGACCGCCGACGGCTTT
>URRK01000149.1 GCA_900550315.1 uncultured Oscillospiraceae bacterium
CATCTTTGGTTTGTTCGGCTACCATTTTTTCGTATGCGGTTTTAACAATGGTGGCGCCAATGGCGGTTTCCTCCACATCAAAAAAGCCGAGCTGCTTTAAGGCCGCGCGCATGGCGCCAATGCCAACACCCTCGTAATTGGCAATAAACGAGGGAGCCAGGCTAACTATAACCGGGTCACCGCTTTGCAGCAACACCTTAACCTTTTCGGTCTCGTCGGTAATCTGTTTGGCGTTTTGGGGGCAAACCACAAAGCACTGGCCGCACAAAATGCACTCGTTGCCAATAATGTAGGCCTGGTTGCCTGAAAAGCGAATAGATTTAACCGGGCAGTGCCGAATACATTTGTAGCAGTTTTTGCAGTTAGATTTTTTTAAGGTTAGGCAGTCCATTAAGGTTATTTCCTTTCCGCCGCTAAGGGCTGTAATACCTTTTCTTTAAAAAAGTTTTCAAAGCCGGCAACAGTAACACCGGGGTAAACCGTGTCGTCTACCGTAACGGTAACGCCCTCCCGGTTGCATTTGCCGGCACAAAAGCTGCCGGCCAGGGTTACAAGGGGCTCCAGCCCGTTTTCGGCAACCGCTTTTTGAAAAAGCGCTACCAGCTGCTCGGCTCCGTTTAGGTGGCAGGCCGAACCAACACAAATTTGAACAAGCATTGTTATTAATTTTCCTCCCGCAAAATGTATTTTTTAAAAAACGGCTCGGTGGTTTTGGGGGTAACCGAGTAAAATTCATTGTCCAGCGTAACACAAACGCCCTCGCGGCAGCGACCCATGCAAAAGGTGCCGGCCAGCTCAACGCTGCCGTCTAACCCGTGCTGCGCTATGAGCTGCTGAAATTGCTCTACCACCTCTCGCGAGCCTTTAATGTGGCAGGAGGAGCCAATACAGACGGTTAACTTCATTGCAAATCCCCTTTCGCAGAATTTAAAAAATCAGTTAAAAACGCGCGGCCGGTTGGCGTGGCCCGGTAAAGCTTGGCGGCAGCAGGTTGGTAATTTGCTGCGGCTGCAAGCCGCTTTGGCTGCAAAGCAGGCTTAGGTAGTTATTGGCAAGGGCACTGTTGCCGCCTTTTAAAAGCCAAAGGTAGGTTACGGCGGCGTCAACCTCGGGGCAGCCGGCAGCGGCCCGCGCCCAGTTTAAAATGTAAAGCTCCCCGCCGGGGGTAATTATAATATTTTCGGGAGTTAGGTTGCCGTGGCAAAGTGTTTGCTTTTGGGGCAGGGCTAAAAGCTGCGTTTTAAATTCGGCAATGCGCCCGGCCGGCAGGCCGCTGCGTTGAATGCCCTGCAGCAGCGGCCCCAAAAGGCCCGGCAGGGCGGGGTTGCTGTTTACCCAAATTTGGTTGGCAGCCGCCGCCAACTGCTGCAGCAGGGCGTTGGCGTTTTGGGGCTGCTCGGCCAGTAAGCGGCTAAGCGTTTTACCCTTTAGGTAGCGGCTAACAATTGCCCATTTTTGGTTTATTTGGCAAACCTTTAAAACCGGCGGCACCGGTAGGCCGGCCTTGGCGGCAAGGGCTTGGGCGTAAGCCTCAAACAGCGTCCGTTCGCCGGTTGGCTCGGCGTTAAAAACCTTTAAGCAACGGTCGGAATCCCGGTAAACGGTTTGGTGGTTGCTAACGGCAATAATTCGGTCTAAGTTCGTGTAAATTCCTCCCCAAAAGCGCCAATGGCAGTTTTAAAAATTTGCGGCGTTTTTTGCTGCGCGGTACAGCTTTTGTGAGTACCCGTTACCCTTATTTTAACACAGTTTAAGGGGCACTGCAACCTCTTTATTTTTTTGTTAAAATTTTCGAAACATTTCCCCCAAAAGCTATTGCATAATAGGTTCATTCGTGTTAAAATATAGGCCATAGATTATAACTGGTTTTGCAACTTATTTTAAAATGAACGAGGGTTAGATTTATGAAAATTTTAATCGTTGGCATTGGCAAAACGGGCGCAACCCTGGCGCGCACCCTAACAAACGAGGGGCACGATGTTACGATTATGGATTCAGACGCTACGCGGGTTGGTAAAATTTGCGATAATAACGATGTGATGGGCTTTGTGGGCGACGGCATGAATTACGCCGCCCTGCGGGAGGCCGGCATTGCCGAGGCCGATGTATTAATTGCCGTTACCGGGTCGGACGAGCAGAATTTGCTTTGCTGCCTGTTTGCTAAAAAATCCGGCCGCTGCGCAACCATTGCGCGGGTGCGTAACCCGCTGTATTTATCCGAAACTGCGTTTATTCGCGAACAGGTTGGCCTTTCTATGATTATTAACCCCGAATACGCAGCAGCCACCGAAATTTCGCGGCTGCTGCGCTTTCCCTCGGCCATTGATATTAACTCCTTTTCTAAAGGCAAGGTAGAAATGCTAACCTTTAAAATTCGCGAAAATTCGCAGCTGGCCGGCAAAAATTTAAACTTTGTGCGTACTAAAATTGAGCCTGAAGTGCTGTTTTGCTGCGTGCAGCGCGGTGGGAGCTGCCATATCCCCGACGGCAACTTTACCCTGCAGGCTGGGGATAAAGCCTCCATTATTATTGCCCCGAAAAAAACGCACAGCTTTTTTAAAAAAATTGGGGTAGATACCCACGGCGCGCACGATGTTATGATTGTTGGCGGCGGGCGGCTGGCCTACTACCTTTCTAAACAATTGTTAGAGCTTGGCATTACAGTTCGGCTTATTGAGCTGGACCAGGCCCGCTGCGACGAGCTGGCCGAAAAGCTGCCCCACGCGTTAATTATTCACGGCGACGGGTCGGATAAAAATTTGCTGCTGGAGGAGGGTCTGGCCGAAACCGACGCCTTTGTTGCCCTAACCGGGTTTGACGAGGAAAACATTTTGCTCTCGCTTTACGCCAAAGAGGTTGCCAACGCCAAGGTGGTTACCAAGGTAGACCGTATCTCCTTTGACAGTTTAATTTCTAAACTGAATTTAGACAGCGTTATTTACCCATGCGACATTACCGCCGAGTACATTTTACAGTACGTGCGTACCAAGCAAAACGCCATGGGCAATAATGTAGAAAACCTTTACAAGCTGCTGGGCGACAGGGTAGAGGCTTTAGAGTTTAAAGTAGGCGAAAATGCGCCGATTGTTGGCATTGAGCTGCAAAAAATGAACCTGAAAAAGGATTTAATTATTTGCGGCATTATGCACGAGGGAAAATTTATTTTGCCCTGCGGCGAAAGCACCGTTAGCGTGGGGGACAGCATTATTGTTGTTACCGCGCAAAAGCAGCTGAATGATGTTGCGGATATTTTGAGGTAACGGGCTTATGAATTTTTCTATTATACTTTACATTATTGGGTATGTGCTGCGCATAGAGGGCATTTTAATGCTGCTGCCGGCTGGGGTTGGCTTATTTTACGGCGAGCGGCAGGCCTACGCCTTTTTTATTTGCGCGGCCGTTAGCCTGGCGGTTGGCTTTTTGTGCAGCCTTAAAAGGCCTAAAAACCAGGTGTTTTACGCCAAAGAGGGCTTTGTGGTTGTGCCTGCCGCGTGGATTATTGCCAGCTTGGCCGGGTGCGCCCCGTTTGTAATAAATAAAGATATTCCCCGTTTTGTAGACGCGTTTTTTGAAACCGTTTCGGGCTTTACAACAACCGGTTCCAGCGTACTGAGCAATGTGGAGGCTTTAGCCCGCTGTTCGCTGTTTTGGCGCAGCTTTACGCACTGGATCGGCGGCATGGGCATTTTGGTTTTTATTTTGGCTATTATGCCGCTTACCGGCGGCGCAACCATGCACCTTATGCGGGCGGAAAGTCCCGGCCCGCAGGTGGGCAAAATGGTGCCCAAAATTCGTTATACCTCTATTATACTTTACGTTATTTACGCCGCAATGACGCTGCTGCAAATTGTAATTTTGCTGTGCGGCGGAATGCATTGGTTTGACGCTGTTACCCTTTCGTTCGGCTCGGCCGGTACCGGCGGCTTTGCGGTTAAAAATTCCGGCTTAGCGTCTTATTCGCCGTTTTGCCAGTATGTAATTGCGGTGTTTATGATTGCGTTTGGCGTGAACTTTAATGTGTACTATTTGGCGGTTCGCCGCCACTTTAAGCAGGCTCTTAGGGTAGAGGAGGCCTGGTGGTACATTGCCATTGTGGCTTTTTCTACCGGAGCTATTACTTTAAACATTCGCCACATTTTTCCAACGCTGGAGGAATCGTTTCGCCAGGCACTGTTTCAGGTGGGTTCTTTAATTACAACCACCGGCTATTCAACCTGCGATTATAACGCACTGTTTCCGGCCTTTTCCCACCACGTTTTGCTTATGCTTATGCTGATTGGCGCGTGCGCCGGCAGTACGGGCGGCGGCATTAAAGTTTCAAGAATAATGATTATGGTAAAATCGGTTCGGGACGAGATTTCCCGTATTATTCACCCGCGCGCCGTAAAAAAAGTGCGGCTGGAGGGCAAGGTGGTAGAGCACGGGGTTATGCGCTCGGTAAACACCTTTATGTTGGGGTACTTGGCGGTGCTATGCCTTTCGGTTATTTTAATTTCGCTGAATAATTTTGATATGACAACCAACA
>URRK01000150.1 GCA_900550315.1 uncultured Oscillospiraceae bacterium
TCTGCGTCCCGAACGCAGCGCTCTACCAAACTGAGCCACACCTCGAAGTACGGCCTAAAGCCGACTTAAATATTATAGTAAATCAAACCGCAAAAGTCAAGAGAAATTTTAGAAAAAATAAGCTTTTTAAAAAAAATTTTGTAAAATAGGCGGGTACAGCTTTAATAATTCAATTTTAAAATTAAATCTTCGCAAAAGAGCTGCGGAGCGCCAAGCCAAAGCCTTTGTTGTAAAAAGCGGATGGGTCAATCTAACTTGTCGGTCAATTCCTCCAGCTCGCGCAAAATGCGGTCGCGGTATTGGGCCGGTAATAAACGGAACATGGCAACCAGTTTACGTTCTTTTACCGTAAGGGTAGAAAGGTTGGTGCCGTCAAAAGCGTTGGGGCCAAAAAAGTCATGCTCATTTTTAAAGGAAAGTATGCTGTCGTCATTAATTTCGGCCGAGGAAAGCTTAATACGGTTCACTTCTACCGGGTCCGGCTTGCCGTAAAGCAACTCGTGCATACCAATGTTGTAAAGCTGCGAAAGCTTTTTAATAATATCCTGCGGGGGATACACATTTCTTTCATAATAAGCATAGGTAGAGCGTTTAATTTTTAAATACTCAGCAACATTACTTTGGGTAAAACCATTATCCTTACGGATTTTAATAAGATTGCGTGCAATTTCGGATTTCTCAAATTTTTCTGACATTTTGAACACTCCTGATTTTTTAAATTTTGGGCTTGACTATCTGCTAAATAATTGGTATAATAAAAAGCGTCCTCTTGCTGGTGTGGCTCAATGGCAGAGCGGCTCACTCGTAATGAGCAGGTTGTCGGTTCGATTCCGACCATCAGCTCCAGCACAAAAGCATGCGTTTTTACGCGTGCTTTTTTTATTTAACGCCGTTTTGTAACAGGCCTTTGGTAAACGAACCGGGGAACTTTTGCCCGTTGCGGAACAGGGTAATAATAGTTTCAACTTCCTTAGCGGTTTCGGAGGTAAAGTAAAGGTAGCAGCCGTTGGCCGAAAGCTGCGAAAGCTTATCGCCAACATAAATGGGCCGGTTGTTATAAAGCTGAATACTTTCTCCGCTGCAGTGTAGGGTAAAACGCTCGCCTTTGCGGTCGGTAACGCTGCAGGCCAAGTGCTTTTGGCAGCCCTTGTGCGCCTTTACCGGGCAATTGCGAAGCAGCATAAGGGGAAAGTAGCCGTAACAAAAGCTGTAAAGCGCAAATTGCGGCGGTGCCGCGCAAACCTGCGGCAGCTGTGCCAAGCTAAGTTCGGGTGAAAGCACCCCGCCGCTAAGCCCAGCGTTTAAAAACTGCTGAGCCGTGTAGCTGTTAAAAATATTTAAACCAAAGCCCGCAAAAACTTTAAGCCCTGCTGTTAAAGCTGGTTTAATTTGGGCAATGTTTTGGGCAACAACCCCTTGCACGCCGGTGCGTTTCAGTTGCGTTATGGTTTGCAGTAAGGCAATTTCGTTAAAATTGGTGCTTGGTAGTTCGGCCCAAAGTAACTGCTTGTTAAAACCGGCCGGAATACCCGCTGTAAAACAGCCGGCCGGCAAGCTGTAACCGTTAACCCCCAAAAGGTTTTGTGGCAATTGGCCAGGCTGCTGCAGCCTTAAAAACCAGCCTTGCGGAGTGCGCGTGCGGGGTGCCGGTGGGGTTAAGGTGTAAGCAAGCTGCTGCTTGCCTGCCTGCAGACGCTGTTGATTTAAAATTTGCACCGCGTTAGATTTTAACCGGTTTAAATTGCCCAAACGCACCGTTAACCCAAGCGGGTTTTGCAGGATAAATTGATTTAAACGGTAGGGCGTTCCCCCTAATTTTTCAAGGCACGCCTGCGCCATTTCGCGGCTAAGCGTGGCGGTTTGCGGCGCCTCCGGCGCGGGGCCAAAAACACTGACGGTTTGCCCGTTGGCAGTTAGGGTAAGCACGGTTTTGTTGCTTAAAAGCTTTAGCTCGGCCGCAAGTAAAACGGGCTGCGGGTCAACACGGTAATATTGGTGCAGCTGCTTTAGGGTTGCCGGGGCAACGGCGTCATCCTTGCTGCGGGCCCCAAACATCTCCCTGCCGCGGCGGCCGGTAAAGTAGCCGTTTGTAAACCCACTGCGGGAGAACACCTGCCGCAGCAAGGCTTCATCTCCCGGTGCGGGCTCACCGTTTTTTAAAGCGGTAACCGCGCAGTGAACCGCCGCCGCAACATATTCCGGGCGCTTCATTCGTCCCTCTATTTTAGCGCTGGCAACGCCCAGCTTTTGCAGGGTTTGCAAGTGGTGTATCAGGCTAAGATCTTTTAAGCTTAACGCGTTTTGCGCTTTGCCGCACAAAAACGGCAACCGGCAGGTGCCGGCGCACAGGCCGCGATTGGCGCTGCGCCCACCCAAAAATGCGCTAAAGTAGCATTGGCCGGAAACCGACATACAAAGTGCACCGTGAACAAAAACTTCAACTTCAATATCCAGCTTTTTAGCAGCGCGGCAAAACGCTTGCAGCTCGGTTTGCGACATTTCCCGCGCGGCTACCACCCGTGTAATGCCAAGTTCTTTTAAAAACGGCAAAGCAGCGGGGGAGTGCACCGACATTTGGGTAGAGGCGTGCAGCTCAATTTGCGGCAGCTTGCTGTGCAAAATGCTGCACAGGCCAATATCCTGCACAATAAGGGCATCTACGCCGGCGTTTGCGGCAAAAACGGCCAATTCAACCGCGCGCGGTAGCTCGGCGTTGGCAATTAGGGTGTTTAAGGTTAAGTAGGTTTTAACGCCAAAAAGGCGGCAATAATCAACCGCCTCTACAAGGCTGGCACCGCTAAAATTTTCAGCATTTTGGCGGGCGTTAAAACAATCGGCCCCAAAATAAACGGCGTTTGCCCCGCTGCGTACGGCAGCAATTAGGGAGCTGAAGTTGCCGGCCGGCGCTAAAATTTCAAGCGCGGGGGAAGCGGGGGAGCTTTGTACGGTATTTTCTTGGTTATTCATTACGAAAGCAACTGCCCGCCCAGGTCTTTCAGTTCTGTTTCTACCTGGCGGTAATCCTCACAAATTACTACAACAATAATTGAATCTACCTGCATAAAAATGCGATTCTGAATTTTTTGGTACTCGGTTTCAAAGTTATTTTTGTAAACCTCGGCCTTATTGTTTAAAAACAGCGAAACACCGTTCATAATTTTAGATTTTTCGGTATCATCACGGAATTCAAAGGCCGCAATAACATCGGAATATTCGGTAGCGTTGCTAATGTAAACACTAAAGCGCTTTACATCAGAATCGTTAAATTGAAAATAGGCAGAAAGTTTATCGCCGCTTAGTTCACTTAAAGAGGAAAAGTGATGATTGGTTTTAATACTTTCGGTAATTTCGGCCGGAGAAAGCGCTGCACGGCTACAGCTGGCAAAAGAAAGCAGCACAAGCACCCCTAAGAGCACAGAAACAATTCGGCGTAGCATTGGTTTAAACATAAAAACTCCTACTTAAAAAATGGCCGCAATACCACTTATAATAATTACATTAAATATTATAACCCCTTTGTGCTGTTTTGTCAAACATTTTGTTTTAAAAGGTTTACAAAGTTTACGAAGGGCAGAATAATACAAAAAATGGCCGAAATATTACTTGACAACACGGTTTTAATCCGTTATGCTACTAATAGCAAATTTAGCGGGTTTTAAGGCCAAAATAAAGCGTTAGCGCCTTGCCGAAAACACGCTATGGAGGAATTAACCATGTTTTCTAAAAACTTTATTGCAGCAACAAAAGAGTATTCTGAATACGGCAAGCACATTCCCGCCCCGTATTTACGCAAAAGCTTTACCGCTAAGGCTAAGGTGCGGCAGGCCACCGTTACGGTGTGCGGTCTCGGCTTTTACGAGCTGTTTGTAAACGGCAACCGTTTAACCAAGGGCTTGCTGGCACCGTACATTTCTAATCCGGACGATATTTTGTATTATGACGAATACGACCTTACCACTCACCTTGCCGTCGGCAAAAATGTGCTGGGCTTTTGCCTTGGCAACGGTATGCTAAACTGCCCCGGCGGCACAATTTGGGATTTTCAGGATGTGCCGTACCGCAGTGCGCCAAAGCTGGCAATGGCGCTGCAAATTACCTACGAAAACGGCGAGCAGGAGCAAATTTTTGCCGATGAGAGCTTTAAGACGCACCCTTCGCCCATATTGTTTGACGATTTACGCATTGGCGAAATTTATGACGCCAACCGGGAGCTTGCGGGCTGGAACCTGCCGGAATTTGATGACAGCAGCTGGAAAAATGCTATTTTGGCCGAAACGCCGCGCGGGGAGGCCCGGCTTTGCACCGCCGAACCTATTACCGTTTTAAAAACGCTGCAGCCTGTTTCGGTTAAAAAAGGGCACATTACCCACCTGCCGATAACCCGCGAAAATCTGCCGGTTTTTTCGTTAAACCAAGAGGAGATGGAAGGGTATATTTTTGGCTTTGGGGAGAATTTGGCCGG
>URRK01000151.1 GCA_900550315.1 uncultured Oscillospiraceae bacterium
TGTATGTGATTGCAGTAAGCAAGGCGTTATAAAATTTAAGCGGCCGCCAGCAAAACTGCGGGCGGCCGCTTAAAACAAAAGTTATTTTGTTTTGATTTTTTTGCCACCCCTGCCCAAAGAGGCATTTTTGGCAGCTTTTTTTGCTAAAGCGTATTTGCGGTAAGAATACCAGTACGGGCTGGAAAGGCAAATGGAGGAAATTGCGCCGGAAATAATACCGATTGCCATTGGAATGGCAAAGCTGCGCAGTGAGGAAAGCCCAAAGAATTCAGAAACAATTACAATTGCAACAATGGCCAAAAGGGTAGAAAGGGTTGTTTTAATGTTACGGCCAACGGTTTGGTTTACGCTTTTGTTAATGCATTCGTAAAGGTCCATGGCCGGGTACAGCTTATTGTTTTCGCGAATACGGTCGTAAATAACAATGGTATCGTTCAACGAGTAGCCCAGCAGCATTAAAATAACCGACATAAAGTTGGAGTCTAACTCCAGCCGGAAAATAACGCAGGCAGCAAAGGCGGTAATACAATCCAGCACTAAGGCAAGCAGCGCGTAAAAGCTGGCGGAAACACCGCCGATTTTGCGAAAACGAATGCCAACATAAAGCACCACCAGCGCGCTGGCAATAATAACCGCTACCAAGCATTTTAAAAAGAAGGTGCCGGCAACGGTGGGGCTAACCGAGTTGGAGTTGCTAAGCTCAATGTTGCAGTCCTTATACTTTTCGGTTAAGGCTTTGGTAATGGCGGCTTGCTGCTCGGTGGAAAGGGAATTGCCTGAAAGCAGAGTAACCACTAAGGTTTTGCTGTCGGTTCCGTAGCCCGCGTTTTGGGTAACGGTGGCTTTAATATCCTTTACAGCGCCTTCTACAACTGTTTTGGCTTCCGAAAGGTTAATATTGTTACCGGTGTAGCTGTAAGAAAAACGCGTGCCGCCTTTAAAATCAATGCTCATATCTACGCCGAAAATGCAAAGAAAAACAATGGCAATGGCAATAAATACGGCGTAGCCGGCTAAAAAGAATTTGCGGTTTTTAATAAAATCAAAATTATTTTTCACTTTTTGCACCTCCGTACAGCCAGGGCTTGCGCAGGAACTTAAAGCGAGAGATGCCCTTTAACATCATGCGAGAGAAGTAAACGCCCATTACCATGTTGAAAATAACGCCAATGAGTAGGGTGTAACCAAACGAGTAAACTGAGCCGGTAACGGTAGAGCCAAACAGGTTCATAAGCGGGGAGAAAATGGCGCCCATTAAGGTGTCGCTGGTGCCAAAGGCCCCCATCATAACGGCCGAAACAATAAATACCGTTACGTTACCGTCAAATACGGCGCTAAAGCTTTCTTTAAAGCCGGTGTCAATGGCGCCGTCAATGGTCTTGCCGTTTGCAAATTCCTCTTTAATACGCTCGTTGGAAATAACGTTACAGTCAACGCCCATACCAATGGAAAGAATAATACCGGCAATACCGGGTATGGTAAGGGTTACGCCGTTAATGCCCGGGAAAAAGCCGGAACTGCAGGCCAAAATGCCGGCAACCTGGCCCAGCAGGGCTATGGAGGTAATAACGCCCGGTAAGCGGAAGAAGACGATCATTAAAATGCAAATTACAATAAAGGCAATAATACCCGCAATGGTCATAACCCTTAAAGCGTCGGCACCCAAGGTGGGGCTAATAACCTGCAATTTTGTGTTGTCTACCGAAAGGGTAAACGGCAGCGAACCGGCGTTAATTTTGTCGGCCAGCTCCTGGGCGGAGTCGGCGTCGAAGTTACCGCTGATAGAGGCAATGCCGTCGGTAATCGCCTCGTTGACCGTGGGGGCGGAAATTTGGGTCTTATCCATCCAAATAGAAATGGTTTTACCCTTTAACCGGGTAGTGGCCTCGGCAAATTTTGCTTTGCCGGAATCTTTTAAGGTTAACTGAACATAGTACCCGGCGGCGCTGTTGGAGCTGGCCGGCGCGTATGCCGCTTTGGCGCTTTCAACGTCTTTACCGGTTAAAATAACCGTGTCGTTGGTGCTGCCCTCGCAAAACGAAAGCTCGGCGGTTTCACCCAGCTCGGCCACGGCGGTGGTGGGGTTAAAATCCTCCTCGCTCGATTGCCACGGGAACCGTACAATTACCTGCTTGTTGTCATAGTCAATACATACTTCGCTTTCAGTGATTCCCTGATTGACTAAACGGGTCTCAATGATTTGTTTGGCAGCGTCCATATTGCTGTTGGTGACCGTGCCGCTTTGTATGTCCGGCTTAAAAATTGCTTCTACACCGCCGCTGATGTCAATACCCCAACGGATGTCGGAAGCACCCTTGATGTAAACCTTCTCGGTGTCGCCATAATAATTATGTACGCCGAAAAATGAAACATACGCAAGAGCAACGATCAGGATAACGGCAATAAAGAATGCCGGTTTGCCTGTTCTTTTACTTCTTCGTTTCATTGGCAAATCCTCCATTTTAAAATTTCATATACCATTATATATGCACAGGTTGTAAATGTCAATCACAATCCGGCAAAATAGTACGGTTTATTCGGCAACCTTGCTTTCCAGCACCGCGTATTTCACGCAAACGCACAGCAGGGTGGCGGCCTCGGTTAATTCCTGCACCGAGGGGTACGAGGGGGCAATGCGCAGGTTGCGGTTTTTAGGGTCGCGCCCGTAGGGGTAGGTGGCGCCGGCCGCCGTTAAGGTAAGCCCCGCTTTTTTGCAAAGCTCGTAGGTGCGGGCCGCAAACCCATCCGGCACATTTAAACTAATAAAGTAACCGCCGCGCGGGCGCGTCCACTCGGCCAGGTTTAACGGGCCTAACTCCCGCTCAAAGCACTGCAAAACCGCGTTGAATTTAGGACGCAAAATGGCGGCGTGCTGCGCCATGTGCTTTTGCAGCGCCGCCGTGTTGGGGAACAGGCGGGCGTGCCGCAGCTGATTAATTTTGTCCGGCCCAATGGTTTGCACGGACAGGCGCGATTTTAGGCGGGCAATATCCTGCGGGCCGGCAGCCTGGGCGGCAACGCCCGCGCCCGAAAAGGTGATTTTAGAGGTGGAGCAAAATTGCAGCACCAAATTGGGGTTGCCGGCTTTTAAACATTCCTCGTAAATGTTTAAAAGGGGCTGCTCCTCGTATAAATCGTGAATGGCATAGGCGTTGTCCCAGTAAACGCGAAAATCGGCCGCGGCCGGTTTTAGCCTTGCAATGCGGCGCACGGTGCTGTCACTGTAAACAATGCCGTCGGGGTTAGAATATTTTGGTACGCACCAAAGCCCTTTTACGGTCGGGTCCTGCACCAACGCTTCAATGCGGTCCATGTCCGGCCCGTCTTTGGTGTTTTCAACCGTAATCATCTCAATGCCAAAATGCTCGCAAATGGCAAAATGGCGGTCGTACCCCGGGCTGGGGCAAATAAACTTAACGGCCGCCTGCCGGGCCCAAGGCTCCCCGCCAAAGCCGGTAGAAACCGCTTGCGCAACGGTGTCAAACATCATATTTAAAGAGGAATTTCCGCCCACAATAACCTGTGCGGCGTCTACCCCCAAAATTTGCCCAAAAAGGCGTTTTAGCTCCGGCAAGCCGTCTAAACAGCCGTAATTGCGGCTATCCATATTCAGCTCCCCGTGAAAAGAATCTTTCGGTCCAATCAGGCCGTAAATGTGGTCGCTTAAATCCAGCTGCTCGGTGCTGGGCTTCCCGCGCGACATATCCAGCGAAAGGCCGCGGCTGCAAAAATCCTGGTACTGCGCTTTTACCGCGTTAAATTCGGCTCTTAGCTGTTCGCCGGTTAAGGTGTTGTAATCCATGCGGTTTCCTCCAAAAAATTGGCCCGACAGCAACCAAAACACCGCTGCCGAGCGCCCTGTGAAATCTAATTATACACTTTTTTTGCTGCGTTTTCAAGTGTTTCTTTGGTTCTTTTTTACGAATTTAGGCAATTTTTCGGCCGGTTTAAGGGTAAACAGCAAAAAAACCGCTAAAAACAAAATTAAAAACAAACAGCGGTAATCTACCTGTAAAACGGGGTTTAGCCCGCCTTGTAGAGCCAAGCAAGGGGCCGCCGTAGGAAAAAGGGACAGAGCCGCCCTGGTAAACGCTGCGCTGAGTGCACCCCGTAAAAGAGAGGAAAAAATTAAATACCAAAGCGGCGGGCGCAAAGTGCCGGCCGAATATTTTACCTGGAACAGCACCGAAAGCCCGCCAAAGGCCGTAAAAAAAGCAAGCACGGCGGGGGAGCAGCCACGCGACCCTAAAGTTAGGCAGCCACCGGTAACCTCTAAGGCAGCTAAAGCGGCGCTTTGGTAAATGCCGCCGGGCAGCAGCCCTTTTAAAATGCTGCCAAAGCACGAAAAAAGCACCACCCAGGCGCTTAAGCTTAACATAGTTAAAGCGGCGTCGGTAACGCTTTCTACAAAGCTGTCGGTTAGTGGCGGCAGCGGGGGCAGCTTTGGCGCCTGGGAAAA
>URRK01000152.1 GCA_900550315.1 uncultured Oscillospiraceae bacterium
GGGTTACAATATCGGTAATTACCTTTCCCATTTTCCCGTTACAGCCGTTTAAAATTATTTTTAGCATTAAAATTCCTGCCTTTTTAAAGTTCGGGCTAACGAAAAAATTCCGTCAGCCCGAAAATATTTTTGTTTTAAAAACTTTTGTTTACAATAGGCTTTTTGTTTAAAGCATCCGCTTTACAGCAGGCCTAACTCTTGCAGATCCTTTTTTAAAACTGCCTTATTGGCCTCGCTGGTTGTTACCAGCGGCAAGCGGCACGGCCCAACCTCCATACCCATAAGGTTCATGGCGTCCTTAACCGGAATGGGGTTTACATCTATAAATAGGTGCTGCATTAAATTTAAGTGCTTAACAGCAATTGCTGTTGCGGCTTTAAAATCGCCTTTTAGGCACTCGGCGGCCATGCGGTGGCCGGCAGACGGCGCAACATTGGAAAGCACCGAAATAACGCCCTTACCGCCCAAGGCCATAATGGGTACGGTTTGGTCGTCGTTCCCCGAATATACGGCCAAATCGCTGCCGCACAGCGCAATGGTTTTAAGAACCGAGGAAAGGTCGCCGTTGGCCTCTTTGGTGGCAACAATGTTCTTACATTTTGCCAGCTCAAAATAGGTTTCGGGTTTAATGTTTACCCCGGTGCGGGAGGGCACATT
This sequence comes from uncultured Oscillospiraceae bacterium, assembly GCA_900550315.1. Classification (GTDB taxonomy): domain Bacteria; phylum Bacillota; class Clostridia; order Oscillospirales; family Acutalibacteraceae; genus UMGS1279. The sequence goes on from URRK01000152.1 coordinate 658, forward strand.
GTACAAAATAATGGGCTTGTTAACCCGTTCAGAAATGTAGTTGTAGTGCGCAATTAACCCGGCCTGTGAGGTTTTGTTGTAGTACGGCGTAACCATTAATAAGGCGTCGGCGCCTACGCTAATAGCGTCTTTGCTTAAGGTAACGGCGTAACGGGTATCGTTGCTGCCGGTGCCGGCAATAATGGGCACACGCCCGGCCGATTGCTTTACAGCGGCCTCAATAACCTTAACATGCTCGTCATGGTCCAGTGTGGCCGATTCGCCGGTGGTGCCGCAAATAACCAAAGCGTCAATTCCGCCGGTAATTTGCTGCTCTACAACCTCGGCCAGTTTTTTATAGTTTACCGAGCCGTCTGGCAGCATTGGGGTAATTAATGCAGTACCGCAGCCCTCGAAAATACATTTTTTCATTGTAAAAGCCCCCTAAAATAAAGTAAAAAGCTTTAGTTGCCTGCGGAAAATAAGCGCAAAGCGGTAGGAATAAAGGGCAACACCTTGCGGTGCCCGACCCTAAAGTTTAATCTAAGTAGCCCTTGGCGCAAAGCAGCTCGGCCATTAAAACGGCACCGCCTGCCGCGCCGCGCAAGGTATTGTGCGAAACGCAAACAAATTTGTAGTCGTACTGGGTATCCTCCCGTAAACGGCCAACCGAAACGGCCATGCCGCCCTCTAACCCGCGGCAAAGCTTGGTTTGGGGCATGTTATCTTCCGCGTAGTAGTGTAAAAACTGCTTTGGTGCGTGCGGCAGATTTAGCTGCTGCGGCTCGCCAGAATAGCTTTGCCAAAGGTTTAAAATCTCCTGCTTTTCGGGTTTGTTTTTAAAACGAACAAACACGGCGGCCAAGTGCCCGTCGGAAACCGGAACGCGAATACACTGCGCGGTAAATTTCGGGTCGGTGGCGGGAACAATTTCGTCCCCCTTTATTTTGCCAAAAATTTTAAGCGGCTCCTGCTCGGATTTTTCTTCCTCCCCGCCAATAAAGGGTATAACATTATCTACCATTTCGGGCCAGCGTTCAAAGGTTTTACCTGCGCCCGAAATTGCCTGGTAGGTGCAAACCAAAACGTCCTGTACCCCAAATTTTAAAAGCGGAAAAATTGCCGGAACATAGCTTTGCAGCGAGCAGTTGGATTTTACGGCCACAAAACCGCGTTTGGTGCCAAGGCGCTTGCGCTGGGCCGAAATAATTTCGGCGTGCTCTGGGTTGATCTCCGGAATGATCATAGGTACATCCGGCGTAAAGCGGTGGGCGCTGTTGTTCGAAATAACCGGGCATTCTTTTTTGGCGTAGGCCTCCTCCAGCGCGCGAATTTCATCTTTTTTCATATCTACGGCACAAAAAACAAAATCCACCTGGCGGGTAATTTCGTCAATATCCTCTGTAGCGCTGTAAACGGGCATATTCTTAATATTTTCTGGAATCGGGTCGGTCATTGCCCAGCGGCCGGCAACCGCTTCGCAATATTTTTTACCTTTAGAGCGTGGGCTTGCAGCCAAAACCTGTACTTTAAACCACGGGTGCTCGGCCAGCAGCAGGCAAAAACGCTGCCCTACCATACCCGTAGCGCCAATAATACCAACCTTGTAAGACTTCATGATTTTCACAACCTTAAAAAAACTGTTGAATAATACGGTAAATTGCAATATAATAGTATGCGGGCGCAAACGCCGCAACAGTTGCAATATTAATATTTTACCAAACTACAAGCGCTTTGTCAAACATATCTTATTCATTTCCCGTAAAATTGTGAAAAAAACTTTATACCAAATTTTAAGGCCAAGGCCGCAGCCGCGGAGCCGGCCGATTTTTGAAAGGCAAATTTTATGAAAAAAAGTGATTTTTATTATGACCTGCCGGAGGAGCTGATTGCCCAAACGCCCATTGAGCCCAGAACGGCCTCCCGCTTAATGGTGTTAAATAAAACAACCGGCGCGGTAACGCACAGCGTTTTTAAAAACATTGGCCAGTACCTAAAGCCCGGTGACCTTTTGGTATTAAACGATACGCGGGTACTGCCCGCCCGCATTTACGGCACCAGGGTTGATACCGGCGCAACGGTTGAATTTGTTTTGCTAAAGCGCCTGAGCGACACCGACTGGGAATGTATTGCCGGGCCGGGTAAAAAGGCTAAGGAGGGCTGCGCGTTTCAATTCGCGCCAAACCTTTCGGCCGTGGTTACAGCGGTAAAGGACGACGGGAACCGCGTGATTCGTTTTGCCTTTGAGGGCGAGTTTTACAGCATTTTGGAAAAGGTTGGCACCATGCCTCTGCCGCACTACATTAAGGCAGAGTTAAAGGATAAAGAGCGTTACCAAACCGTTTATTCTAAAGAATTGGGTTCGGCCGCCGCCCCCACCGCCGGGCTGCATTTTACCAAAGAGCTTTTAAAGCAGTTGGAAGCCAGCGGCGTAAACATTGCTTATGTTACCCTGCATGTAGGCCTTGGCACCTTTCGACCCGTTAAGGTGGAGGACATTACCAAGCACAAAATGCACACCGAGCATTACCATGTACCTGCTCGCACCGCCAATTTAGTAAACCAAACCAAGCAAAAAGGCGGCCGGGTTATTTGCGTTGGAACCACCTCCTGCCGCACGGTTGAAAGCGCCGCCGACGAAAACGGCTTTTTAACCGAGTGCAGCGGAGATACCGGCATTTTTATTTACCCCGGCTACCGCTTTAAGTGCTTAGATGCTTTAATTACCAATTTTCACCTGCCGGAAAGCACTTTAATTATGCTGGTTTCGGCCCTTGCGGGCTACGAGCACACCATGAATGCTTACAAAATTGCAGTTGCCGAAAAATACCGCTTTTTTAGCTTTGGTGACGCCATGTTTATACAATAAAGCTGTTTCGGCCATGGTTTTAAGGCCGGAAAGCAATAGCTTTAAAGCTGCCAATTTAACAACAAATAGGAATAACGAGGTTCATTATGTTTACACTTAAAAAAACCGATGGCAAAGCTCGGTTGGGGGAATTTAAAACCGTACACGGCACCGTGCAAACCCCGGCTTTTATGAATGTTGCCACCTGCGGCGCCATTAAAGGCGGCGTTTCGGCGGTAGATTTAAAAAACATTCACTGTCAGGTTATGCTCTGCAACACCTACCACCTGCATGTTCGCACCGGCGATGAGCTGATTCGCCGTTTGGGCGGCCTGCACCGTTTTACCGGCTGGCAAGGCCCCATTTTAACCGACAGCGGCGGTTTTCAGGTGTTTTCCCTTTCCTCTTTACGCAGCATTGCGGAGGAGGGCGTTACCTTTCAATCGCACATTGACGGCAAGCGCATTTTTATGGGCCCGGAGCAAAGTATTCAAATTCAATCAAACTTAGGCTCTACCATTGCCATGGCATTTGATGAGTGCGTGGAGAACCCGGCCGAGCACAGCTACTCTAAGCAATCCTGCGAGCGAACAGTGCGCTGGTTAAAGCGCTGCAAGGCCGAAATGCAGCGGTTAAACGCCCAACCGGGCACGGTAAACCCCAACCAGTTGCTGTTTGGCATTAATCAGGGCTGCACGTTTAAAGACCTTAGGCAGGAGCACATGAAGCAAATTGCCGAGTTAGACTTAGACGGCTACGCCATTGGCGGCCTTGCGGTTGGGGAGCCGGCTGAGGTTATGTACGAAATGATAGAAGCGGTTGAACCCTTTGCCCCTAAAAATAAGATCCGTTACCTTATGGGGGTGGGAACGCCGGTAAATATTTTAGAGGCGGTTGACCGTGGGGTAGATTTGTTTGACTGCGTTATGCCCAGCCGCAACGCCCGCCACGGGCACCTGTTTACCT
>URRK01000153.1 GCA_900550315.1 uncultured Oscillospiraceae bacterium
CGGCCGGGGTCAGCACCGGCAGCACGGTAAGCATTTCCGAAAATCGAACCTGTATTACTCCGTTGGCCAGCCCAAATAAATTGGTAAGGTAGGTTAAAACGGTGTATAAAGCCGCTATAATGGCGGCGGTGGTAAGCTGTTTGGTTTTGTTCATGTAAAGCACCTCCGAAAACTACACCATTGTACCACATTTTAGGTAAAAATAAAATAGTTTTTAAAAATTTTAATAAAGGTGCATATAGCGGCTAAACCGCAGCCGAATTTAAGACTTGTAAATAACGCTTTTATACCAACTGCACAATGGGTGCAAAACAGCCTGTAATAGTATGTGGCCCACAGGAAGTTTTAGCTTTGAATAACAAGAACTTTCGGTGCCGTTTAAAACTGTTAAAAAGCCTTTACACGCACCAATGCTTCGGCTTATGTAAAGGCTTTAAAGGGTTAATTATAACGGGTTAAAACTGGGCGTAAGCAACAACGGCACCGGCCGGCAGCTCATCACATAAGCCATTATTTTGCAGGGCAATTTCGGTGTCGGCCCGTAGTGGTTCTACCGGGTCGGTAGGCTCTACGGTAGCGGGGTTGTACAGGTAGCGTTTAAGCTTGCCGCAAAGAGGGGTCTCAAAGGTCAGGTTAATTTTTTTGGCGGTTTTGTTGTCATTTACCGCAAAAATAACAATTTTGCCGTTAGGCCGTTGTACCATGGCGCTGCAAATGCCGTCCTCATATCCGCCGGGGTAAACTTTGGTGCCAATTTCGCCGCCCGCAAGCCCCATAATACGTTGGGCGTAATAGGCCGGGTAAGGTACCCGGCTGTGTAACAGATCGGGCATAACACCGAATTTTTGTACGCCGTCAAAAAAACGGGAACCGCCGGTACGACGATTATTAGGCCATTGTTGGTCAAACAACGTCCACTGAAAAGAGGATTGCAACCCGCAGTTTAAAAAGGCAATTTTGGCAATAGAAAGGTTGGTACCGTGCAGCGGGTACTCGTATTCCACCAATTCCTTGCAACCGGTTCTAAAGCCGGCGGTGTTGTATTCATCAAACCAAAGCTCGGCATTTTTGGGCAGGTAGCTCAAATATTTTTTAACCCAGTTTACCCACTGAAAGTATTGCGGGCCATTAACAATGTGCATTCTGCCCCACAGGTGCCAGTTTTGGCTAAGAGAAAGCTCAGTTTCAGCTAACAACTCCTGGTTTTTGCCCTGCTCTTTTAAAGAAAAGTCGCAAACCTCCAGTTCAAAGCCGGCTGGTTTAATGTGGGCATATAAAACCAAAAAGGCGTCCTTTACATCATTCTTTGTGGTAAAGCTAAAGCTAAACGGCTGTAGTTCGTTGGTCATAGCGGCCGGGTCCAGCAGTGTGGTACTTTTGCTAAAAAGCCGTTCGGCGCGCTCTACGCCGTTTACAACGCTGTAAACGGCGTAGCTGTTGTTCACCTTTTTTAAAATACCAAACAGGGCGTAGCCGCAAACGGTTTTTCGGTCTACCCCCGTTAATCTGGCCCGGCAGGAAAGGGTGTAGGAGGTGTTGGGCTTTAGGGCAACATCTTGCGCAATGTAGTTTCCGCAGGCACCAATTGCAAAGCGCTCATTGCCTAGGGGCAGGTTTTGGTTATTTTCAAAGCTGTACAAATAATTGTGAGCCGAGTAAATATCCAGCAGGTCCGGATCTTTTTTAAAAACCCAGTCTAACATTTTCGGATCCTCAGTAGAGCCCTCGTTCGGTCCAATTAATTTTACCAAATGCCGCCGCCCGTCGGCCGCTAAGCGGTTTGCCACCACACGGCTGGCCTGGTACCAACATTCGTAAGCGTTGGGGGCCTCGGCGGGGCAGTCTCTGCCGTTTTGCGGCTCGGTAAACAGTACTAAGTATTTTACATTTTTAAACCCGCGCACCTCCACCAGCTGGTGTACGCTCTCGCTCACCCAGGCTGCGTAGTTTTCAACCGATTTTTTCCAATCGCCCGGTACGGTAAAAGGGCTTTGTCCGGTCCAGGAGTTTGAAAGAATATCCCCCGGGGAGCACCAGCCGGCGTTTAGCGCAACTTCAATGCCGCGCTTTTGCAGCCGTTCCACCCAGCGGCAAAAGGCGTTAAAATTATTGCTGTTTTCCCAGTCCCAGCGCTTGTTTTTATCATCCCAGGCGTACCACTTGTAAAAGGTGCGTGCAACCTTTAAGCCAAGCTCAGCAGCACGGTCGGCCTCCAATTCGCAAAGCTCCTCGTTGTAAATTCGGCCAAATTGGTCGTTTAACCCGGCGTACCCGTGGTAAACGGCGTTAAAGCCCAAAAAATTTGGTTGAACACAGTGTTGATTTTGAATAAGCATAATGTAACCCCCGTAGCGTTATTTTGGCTTTATTATAACAACCCAAGGAAAAAAAGTACATGCATAAATAAACAAAAACATATATTATTCAACGGTTTTTAAGATTGGTTGATTTTTATAATTGACATTTTAAAGCAAATAATGTATTCTTTGTTTGGTGATTAGCATGAAAAAAACAACGATTTACAATTTGTCACAGCTGGAATTTTTTTCCCGGCATTTAATTTGCATGCAAAAGGGGCATGTGGCCGAATTTAGTGGTACCGGTGTTGGCTTTTTAGGGCGGGCGGTGCGGCGGGCGCGGCAAACGCAGCGGGTTCCGGCCGGCAGCCCGGCCGAGCACGGGCAAACAGAAAACGGACAATACTGCGTTAAAAACAAAAAGCGCTTTACCAATTTGCTGCTTTTAGTAAAACAGCAAAGCGTTGTTTACAGTTTTGGGCAGCAAACGCTTACCGTTCCGGCCGGGGGGCTTGCCTTTGTGCCAAAAGGGGCAAGCTACAATTGTACCGAACCGCAAGGTACCGGTTACCTGTTTGCCGAGTTTGATCTGTTTTGCGAAAACGGGGAGGAACTACAGCTTGGTACCTTTCCGGTGCTGCTTTTTAAGCAATGCCCCGAAAACATAACTCAAGCACTTAACGAGCTGTACACTGCCTTTGCGGGCGAAGAATTTAAAACCAATATGTACTGTAACATACTGCTGTACCGCATTTTGCTTTATATTTCCGGCGAAACGGGCACGGTAAAAGCCAACCGGGCCGAGCAGGCTGTTAACCTTTGCAAAGCCTATTTAAAGCGGCACTGCTGCGAGTCGGTAAGCACGGCACAGCTTTGCAAGGTGAGCGGGCTTTGCCCCACGCAGTTACGCCTTTATTTTAAAAAAATTACCGGGCGCACCCCGGTAGACTACAAAAATTTTGAATGTATTAAAAAAGCTCAACAGCAGCTGCTGCAAACTAACCTTACGGTTAGCTGTATTGCAGAACTTTTGGGGTTTGAAAATGCTTTTTATTTTAGTCGGGTTTTTAAAATGTACACCGGTGTTTCGCCCAAAATGTACCGCGAGCAAGCTGCGCAAAAGAAAGAACTAAAATAAAAATCTCAAAAGATTTTTTACGGACTGCGGCAGTAATCTTAAATCACCATTGCAGCAAAAGCGTTGGGGAACAACGGCAGAAATGCCGGTGAGTAAAACTATACTCGTGCCGGCTGTTACGGCAAAGTCAAGCGGTAACACTTGGCGCCGCAGGCGTACCACAATAATGCAAAAGAACCAATTTGCGTAGCAGCGTACCAAACAAAGTTCCGCCTCGGCCATTGCCGCTGGGGCGGAACTAAAAATTTATACATTGGAGCTGCACTTTAAGGCTGTTACAGCCAAAACGGCGAAACATCCTTGACAGAAGATAATACATATGGTATGATGTACACATTAAAGGTGTACTTTTTTATTGCACAAAACATTAAAAATAAAATTATTTTAATATCTATCGGTGAAAACTATGAATACTTTTGAGTACAAAAGGAAATTGAGCATTATTCGGGGCGATGCCCCCATTACCTTTGCGCATATTAAAGATTATGACAGCCCTGGCAATCACCAATTACACATTAACAATTACATTGAGGTTTATGTTTATGTTTCGGGGGACACCGATTATATTGTTTCAGATAAATATTATTCCTTAAAATCCGGCGATATTATTGTTATAACGCCGCAAGAGGTACACAAGGCTGTATTGCGTAACAACTGCCTTTACGAGCGCTTTTACATACTGGTGCCGGTTAATATGTTTTCAAGGTTTGTGTTTGACCCGTTAGAAAAAATGCTGAACCGTTCGCCCGGCAGCCCGGCGCTGGTTTCGCTGCGGCCCAAAGAGCGCGAAACGGCCATGAACATTCTTTACAAGGTTAGCGAGCTGTGCCGGGATAATACCGACAGTAACAAGCTGATGATTGCCTACACGCAGGTTATTAAATTTTTGTGCCTTTTAAATGAGAATATGGAAAGCCTTTCTGTAGATGTTTTTCGAAAAGAGCATATTCCAGAAATTGTTTCGGAGGTGTTGGTGTATATTGATAAAAATTTAACCA
>URRK01000154.1 GCA_900550315.1 uncultured Oscillospiraceae bacterium
CCCGGCAAAGCAAAAAATATTATTTTAGGAGTGACGCCTTATGCCGTTAGACGGCTGTTTCATTCATTGTCTGGCCGCCGAGCTGCAAACGGCAGTAGACACCCACATTGAAAAGATCCATATTCCCTCGAAAAACGAATTTTTGCTAACCCTAAAGGGGCGCGGCTGCCATTACCGGCTGTTTTTTTCTATTAGCCCCGACCGACCGCGGGTTAATTTTACCACCCAAAGCTTTGAAAACCCCGAAAAGCCGCCCATGTTTTGTATGCTGCTGCGCAAGTACCTTTGCGGCGGGCGCATAACGGCGGTAGAAACCTACGGCTGCGAACGGCTGCTGTGCTTTACCGTACAGGCCACCAACGAGCTGGGCGACCGGGTGTCGCTAAAGCTGGTGTGCGAGCTAATGGGCCACTCGGCCAACTTAATTTTAGTTGGAGCCGAAGGCAAAATTATTGAATGTGCCCGCCACAGCGACCTTGAAAAGGGTGGCCGGCTGCTGCAGCCCGGCGCGCGGTACGAGCTGCCGCAAAGCGCTGACAAAACCGACCTTTTAACCGGCAACCTAACCGCCGCCGCCACCAAAATTGCCCAAAGCGGCCTGCCGCTGCCAAACGCCGTTTTGCAGCAGGTTGCGGGTGTTTCACCCCTGCTTTGCCGCGAGCTTGCCCTGCGCTGCAACGCGCCCGAAAGCCCCGGCACCGCCGTTTTACCAAAAACAATTGAGCAGCAGCTAAACGCCTTGAAAACCGCAGTGTTAAACGGCGGCACGCCGATGCTGTTGGCAGAGCCAAACGGCTGCCCCAAGGATTTTACCTTTTTGGCTGTGCAGCAGTACGGCAGCCTGTACCGCCTAAAGCAACTGCCCGGCTACAGCGAGCTGCTGGAGGCTTTTTACGGCGAGCGCGACCGTCTGCGCCGGTTAGAGCGTTTTTCGGCCGATTTATTAAAAACCGTGCGAAATTTGCTTAGCCGCTGCGAGCGCAAGCTGGCCCTGCGGCAAAAAGAGCAAAATGCCACCAAGAATAAAGAAAATTTGCGTATTCAAGGCGAGCTGTTAAAAGCCAATTTGTACCGGGTGGAGCGTGGCGCAACCGCCGTTACGGTGCAAAACTATTACAGCGAAACGGGCGAATATCTAACTATTTTGCTAAACCCGGCCCTTTCGCCCGCGCAAAATGCCGCCGCTTTTTTTAAAAGCTACAAAAAGGCCTGCACCGCCGAGCAAACACTGGCCGGACTTATTCGCAGCTGCAAAGCAGAGCAAAGCTACCTGCAATCGGTTTTATTTGCGCTGCAATCGGCCGACGATACCCAAACCCTGCGCGAAATTCGCACCGAGCTGGCCGAGGCCGGCTACCTAAAAACCGCCGGCAAAGGTGCCAAAAAAGCCTCTGCACCGGTAAAGCCGCTTGAATTTACGGTAGACGGGTTTAAAATTTTAGTGGGGCGAAACAATTTGCAAAACGACCGGTTAACCTTAAAGCTGGCCCAAAAAACCGATTGGTGGTTTCACACCAAAAACATTCACGGCTCGCACGTTATTCTTTGCTGCGACGGGGCAAAGCCCAGCGAAAAGGCCGTTTTAGCCGCCGCCGGGCTGGCCGCGTATTACTCTAAAGCGCGGCAGTCGGGCAGTGTTCCGGTAGATTACACGCCGCAAAAGTTTGTAAAAAAGCCGGCCGGGGCCAAACCGGGCATGGTAATTTACACCACCAACAAAACCTTGTTTGTAACGCCGGCCCTGCCGGGTGAAGACTGTGAAAGTAAAGGGGATTAAAATGGATTCGATTGATTTAAAGCTAATTGGACTACTGCAAAAAAACGCCCGCGTGCCGCTAAAGCAGCTGGCCGAGCAGGTGTTTCTTTCCTCCCCGGCTACCGCCGCCAGAATAGAACGGCTGGAGCGCGAGGGCATTTTAACCGGCTACAGCGCCATTGTAGACCACAAAAAATTAGGATTTCCCATTGTTGCGTTTATTAATTTAGAGGTGCAGCCGGTGCAAAAGCCGGAATTTTACCCCTTTATTACCGGCCACCCCAATGTGCTGGAATGCAACTGTGTAACCGGGCATTATTCTATGATTTTAAAGGTTGCGTTTGAAAGCACCGAGGCGCTGGACGCCTTTATTAACAAGCTTCAAACCTTTGGCAACACCGAAACGCAAATTGTTTTTTCTACTCCGCTGCCAACCCGCGGCATACAGGTAAGCCTGTTAGAGCAGGAGGAATAACGGTGCGTTGCAGCCGAGCCCTAACAGCAGTACTTTTTGGTTGGGCCATAATAGCAGCGCGTTGCAGCCGGGCCAGAGCAGCACTTTGCGGCAGAGTGCGGCAACGGCGCCGGGCAGCAATCCGGTAAAAGATTTGCCAATAAAATCCATTTTGTTCGGTAATAATTTCCCTTTTGGTTCATAAAATAAATTTAAGGTAAATTAATTTTTGGCCAAACCTTGTTTTGGCTAAAAGCCATTTAAATTCAGCTTTATTCAGGCCTGGTTAACCTTGGCCCGCAAAGGCGCGACCTTTGTTTTCAAAGCAAAACCGCTGCTTTGCCTCCGCTTAGGTTGGCCTTTCCCCGCGTTTTTGTGCGTACACTATTGTTTCACTTGCGGCTTACCGCCGTTTATTAGAGGTGATTTTTTGGAAAACAGATGTCCGGCCTGTATGCAGCCGGTAACAACCGAGAAAAACTGCCCGGCCTGCGGGTACGAGATTTTAAAGCCCAACCCTGTAGGGGCGTTAGCTGTCGGCAGCGTTTTAAAAGAGCGCTACACCGTTGGCGCATTGTTAGAGGAGCAGCCCGCCTGCCAAATTTACGCCGGGTTTGATTTAGTTGCAAACGACCGTGTGCTGCTGCGCGTTTGCAGCGGGCGGTTAAAGGTAGGCCAAAAAGCGGTTGCCAACCGGGCGCTGCTGCAGCAATTTTTGCAGTTTAGCCGCGCCATGGCCGAGGTAAACCTTTGCAGCGTACTGCCATAGATGTTTTTGAGCAAGACGGCTTTGGCGTTGCCGTGCACGCTTATTTTGAGGGCACCCCATTGCGGGAGCTGCTGCACAGCAATATTGCCATTACCAAAGCGCACGCGCTGCAATTTGCCAAAGAGCTTGCCGCGGCCTTTAAGGCCCTAAACGCCGCCGGCATTGTTTTTGGTACCGCCTGCCCCGGGAACATTTACATTTTAAAAAACGGCGAGCTGCGGCTGTACGGCTTAGGCGTCTCGGTTTTTGAATCGGTAACCGATTTAGAACTGCGCGCCGCCTGCATCAACCCCTCCTACGCGGCGCCGGAACTGTTTGACCCCAGCGCCGGAGATATATCACCCGCGGCCGACGCCTACTCGTTAGCGGCGGTTTTGTACCGCATTTTGTGCGGCCATATTCCCCCCGTTTGCTTTGAGCGCCCCCGTGCCGATACTTTGCAAAGCCCCCGACGGTTTAATCGCGGTTTAACCGCGGCCCAAAGCGGCGCCCTTTTAAACGGGTTAAACTGGCAGGTTCGCGTGCGCAGCGGCAGCGCTGCAGCGGTGCTGCGCCAGCTGAACAGCCCCCGCGTTTTAAAAAAGTACAGCCCGCAAACCTTGTTTTCTAAATTTTTAGGGCAGGCAAGCCTGCTTTTTGCCAAGCTGCCAAGCGGCGGCGAAAAAACGCGGCAAACTAAAAGCGGCAACGGCCAACCGGCCGGGGGCTTAGCCCCCCAAGACGCAACACCGGCGGCCGAAAAAGAACCAGCTGCCGAAAAAGCAACAGCTGCAAAAAAACGCAAGCCCCTGCCTTTGGTGCTGCTTTGCACCGGCTTAGTTGTTGTTTTAGGCACCTTAACAGCGGCTCTAATTTTGCTGCCAAAGGGCAAAGCCGGCAAGGGCAACACAAACTCTGAGCTTGTTATTTCGGGGCAGGCCGAGCAGCAGGAAAGCCGCATTGGCACCGGCTACCACGATACCTCCAGCACCAAACCCACCTACCGTACCCCCCAAAGCAGCAGCTCCGAGCCGGAGCAGGACGGCGACCTGGCCATTTGCCCAACGCTTACCGGCAAAACCATTGACGAGGCCGAAAACGAACTGCAGGCCTTAGGGCTGCGCCTGGGCAAAATTAATTACCGGGAATCGGAAAGCGCAGAAGAGGGCATTATTTTAGAGCAATCGGTTAAAAGCGGGCTGCGGGTAGAGCTTGGCAAAGCCATTTCGGTAACCGTTAGCTCGGGCAGCAGCAACGCCGTTTACATGCCCGAAATTGTTGGCACCCCCCTGCACGACGCTTTGGCGCAGCTTTTAGAGGCCGGCATTTCCTACACCCTAAAATTTAAAACCGATGCTGCCGGACCGGGCACGGTTTTAGCCCAGTCGGTAGAGGTTGGCAAAAAGGTTAC
>URRK01000155.1 GCA_900550315.1 uncultured Oscillospiraceae bacterium
AGAGGTAAAGTAAAATGCAAAACAACAAAGTTTTTCGTGGGTTTTCCAGCCTGCTGCTTGGGCTTTTGGCCCTGGCCTTTTTGTTGCCCATTATTATTGTGCTGTTAAACTCCTTTAAAGGGCAGTTTTATATTAGCGACGCCCCCTTTGCCCTACCAAACGCCGCCACCTTTTCTGGGCTGGAAAATTATATGAACGGCATTGCCAAAACCGGCTTTATCGAGGCATTTTTTTACTCGCTGTTTATTACCGTTTTTTCGGTAGCGGTTATTGTTTTGTTTACCGGTATGACGGCCTGGTATTTAACGCGGGAAAAAAGCCGTTTTTCTAAAACGCTGTACTACCTGCTGGTGTTCAGCATGATCGTGCCGTTTCAAATGATCATGTTTACCATGTCTAAAATAGCAAACCTGCTGCGGTTAGATAACCCCCTTGGCATTATTTTAATTTACCTTGGCTTTGGCGCCGGGCTTTCGGTTTTTATTTTTTCGGGGTTTGTTAAAACAATTCCGTTAGAAATTGAGGAGGCCGCTTATGTAGACGGCTGCTCTCCCCCGCGGTTGTTTTTCTCGGTTATTCTGCCAATTCTGCGCCCAACCGCCATTACGGTGGCAATTTTAAACACCATGTGGATCTGGAACGACTATTTACTGCCCTATTTGGTAATTGGCAACGAATATAAAACCATTCCCATTGCTGTGCAGTACCTGCAGGGGGGCTACGGCTCGCGGGATATGGGCGCTTTAATGGCCATGCTGGTATTGTCAATTATACCAATTGTAATTTTTTATGCCGTTTGCCAGCGATATATTATACAAGGCGTAGTAGCCGGTGCCGTAAAGGGTTAAGTATGCAGCGCGCGGTACTTTTAAAAAAACAACCCCCCTTTGCCCGGCGGTATGGCATTTTGCTGCCTATATTTTCGCTGCCCGGGCCGTACGGCATTGGCACACTGGGCAGCTCGGCCTTTTTGTTTGTAGATTTTTTGGCACGCGCCGGCGCGGCCTATTGGCAGCTGTTGCCCCTTGGCCCAACCGGCTACGGTGACAGCCCGTACCAAAGCTTTTCCTCCTTTGCGGGGAACCCTTATTTTATTGACCCGGAGCTTTTGTACCGGCAGGGCAAGCTTACCAAGGCCGAGCTGCAAACCGCCCAAGCCGAGCCGGGAGAAATTAATTATTTAAAGCTTTACCAAACGCGTGAAGCCTTGCTGTACCGCGCCTTTTTGCGGGCGCAAAAAAAAGACCTGCCGGGGTACGATGAATTTTTGTGGCAAAACCGCGATTGGCTAACCAACTACGCCGAATACACCGCTTTAAAACGGCACTTTGGCAATAAGGGGCGCGGCGCCCTGCCCTACCCCGTTAAAACCGCTGAGGCCGAAGCCTTTGTAAAGCAGCGCCTAAAAAAGCAAACTGCCTTTGTTTGCTACGAGCAGTACGAATTTTTTGCCCAGTTTTGCGCCTTAAAAAGCTACGCCGAAAGCAAGGGCGTGCAGTTTATTGGGGATCTGCCGCTTTACACCGCCAATGACAGCGCCGATGTTTGGGCAAACCCCGAACTGTTTTGTTTAAACCAAAATGGCAGCCCCACCGCGGTGGCCGGCGTACCGCCGGATGAATTTTCTAAAACCGGGCAGCTTTGGGGCAACCCGCTTTACAACTGGCCGGCGCACGAAAGCACGGGCTTTAGCTGGTGGTGCAGCCGCGTTGCCCGGCAGTTTAGCCTGTACCACATTTTGCGAATAGACCATTTTATTGGCATTTCTCGCTACTATGCCATTCCGGCCGGCGCCGAAAACGCCCAAAACGGAAAATGGCTGCCGGGGCCCGATAAAGCCTTAATTGCCGCGCTGCAAAAAGCCGTGCCAAACGGCCGCTACATTGCCGAGGACTTAGGACTTTTAAACCCCAAAACCGCCGCTTTAATTCAAAAAACCGGCTTTCCGGGTATGCGGCTGCTGCAATCGGCCTTTAACAGCGGCAGCAGCAACGGCAATTTGCCGCACCGCCTGCCAAAAAACTGTGTGCTGTACACCGGCACGCACGATAATAACACCCTGCAAGGGCGCATTTTAAGCTTTACCCCCGCCGAAAAGCGTTACGCCTACCGCTATTTAGGGGTTAAACGGCGGGCCGATCTACAGCCCCGCCTAATTCGCGCCGGCTTTGCCGCCACGCCCGATTTGTTTATTTTACCGCTGCAGGATCTGCTGGGCCTTGGGGCAAGCGCCCGCATTAACACCCCGGCCACTTTGGGCCAAAATTGGCGTTGGCGCTTAACCGAGTTGCCACCCAACCTGCTGGCCGACGAAACCGCCGCCCTTGCAGCTATTTTTGAAAGGAGCAATTTAAGTGACAGTGAACACTGAGCTGTACCAAAATAAGCTAAACGAAGGCCTGCAAAAGGCCGACCCCAACGCTGCCGATTACCCTTACCGCGTGCAGCGTGCCATTGCGGCCGCCTTGCTTTTGGTAACTGCCGGCCTGCCCGCCAACAGCCGAAAAGGCCGCACCGGGTACTATTTTTCGGCCGAATATTTGCCCGGCAAAATTACCGAGCAAACAGTGGCTGCCTTGGGGTTAGAGCAGCAAACCGAGGAGGTTTTAAAGCAAAACGGCACCGGGCTTTCGGTGCTAAACGCTCTGCCGGATCCGGCCCTTGGTAACGGCGGTTTGGGGCGTTTGGCCTCCTGCATTATGGAGTCGGCCGCTTTTTGCGATCTGCCCTTAGACGGCTACGGCATACGCTACCGGTACGGAATTTTTAAGCAAACGGTGCAAAACAACCGCCAGCAGGAATCGCCGGATTTTTGGCTGAACCACTGTCCAATGGAAATTTGCCGCCGCGAGCGCACCCAAACGGTTCAACTGGGCAACGAAACAGTGCTGGCCGTGCCGTATGATGTGCCAATTATTTCTAAAAACAGGGTAAACTGCCTGCGGCTTTGGCAGTGTGAGGCTGCCGAGCCGGTAGACCTTTCGGCCTTTTGCCGCGGCGAATATGAGACTGCTTTTAAAAACACTGTTAACGCGCTGGCCGTTACGGCCTTTTTGTACCCCGACGATTCTACCGAGCGGGGCAAAGAACTGCGCTTAAAGCAGCAATACTTTTTTTGCTGCGCCGGGCTGGGCGATATTTTAGCCGATTTTAAAAAAACCGGCGAGCCCATTACCGCCCTGGCCGATTTTGTGCAAATTCAGCTAAACGACACCCACCCCACCGTGGCAATTTTAGAGCTGCTGCGCCGCCTGTGTGAAGATTACCGGCTGGATTTTAAAACCGCCTTTGGCCTTTGCCAAAGCATTTTTAACTACACCAACCACACCGTTATGGCCGAGGCGCTGGAAACCTGGAGCGTAGAGCTGTTTTGCCGGGTGCTGCCGCAGGTTTACCCCTACGCCGTTATGGTAAACAACGCCTTAGCGGCCGAGGTTACCGTAAAAAAGGCGTACGAAAAGCTGGCCGTTATTCAGGGGGGCCGCCTTTACATGGCCAACCTGGCGGTTTACACGGCCAAAAAGGTAAACGGCGTTGCCGAGCTGCACAGCAGCCTTATTAAGGAGACTATTTTTAACGGCTTTAACCAGCTTTACCCGCAAAAGTTTTGCAATATTACCAACGGCGTTTCGCACCGGAGGTGGCTTTGCCTTGCCAACCCCGGGCTGACCAGCTTTATTAACGAGCGCATTGGCACCGAGTGGCAAAGCAGCTTTGAACAGCTTGGCCGGCTGCACGCCTTTACCGGGGCAGGCGACCTAAAAGAGCTGGCCCAAATTAAGCAACAAAATAAAAGTCGCCTTTGCCGCTATTTAAAGCAATACGCCAACATTACCTTAAACGAAGATTTTATTTTTTCGGTACAAATTAAACGAATTCACGAGTACAAGCGCCAGCTGATGAATGTGCTTTCGGTACTTCTGCTTTATTTAAAGCTTAAAAACGGCGAGCTGCCAAACTTTTACCCCACCGCCTTTATTTTTGCCGGAAAGGCGGCCCCGGGCTACCACGCCGCCAAAGAGGTTATTCGCCTAATTAACACCGTAGCCGAGTTTTTAAACCGGGACGACACCGTTAAAAATTTGCTGCAAATTGTTTTTATGCCGGATTACAACATTAAAAATGCTATGCAGATTATTCCGGCCGCTAACCTTTCCGAGCAGATCTCCATGGCTACCACCGAGGCCAGCGGCACCGGGAATATGAAGCTTAGCATGAACGGCGCGCCCACCGTAGGCACGCTGGACGGCGCCAACATTGAAATTGTGCGTGCCGCCGGGGAGGAAAACAATTATATTTTTGGGGCCAACGCCACCCAAATTAAGCAAACCCTTGCCACCTACAGTCCGT
>URRK01000156.1 GCA_900550315.1 uncultured Oscillospiraceae bacterium
GCGAACTACCGGCTTGCCCTCGGCAATGCGCATGTGGTGAGGGCCGTCATGGCCTACAAAAATGTAGTCCTCCTTAAAACCAAACGGATGGAATTCGGCAAAGCTGCCGCCAATGTCTAAGCGGTCCATAATTAACATGGCAATGCAGGTTTTAATGTCATACTCCCCGCACATGGGAAATCCCTGTGCATTTAAAATAGAATTACCAACAGTAAAGGAGCTGGCAACATGGCGCTGAATACTGCCGGGCTGCCCCTCGTAATAATAAGCCAGGCCGGTTAGGTGAAATTTTTCAATTAAACGGTCTAACGCGGCGGCCGTTTTAGCAGCTTCGTGCAGGTCTTTTTCGGTTAGCTTAACGGTAACCGGGTCACTCTTGGGCTCCGGCATATCAAATTCCCGCACAATAATCTCTTTTTTGGCGGCAATTTCGGCGTCGGTAACTTCGTTATACGCTTCAACGGCGTCCTCAATTTCCAGCAACGGAACATGCACTCCAAAAGCGGCCGAAATAGCTGTGGGGTCGGCATGCATATCGTACATCGCCTCCATAACATGACCCATTAATCCCATACGGGCGCCTTTCAAATCGTGCAGCACCTTGGCAATATCGCACCACTCGGCAATTTCGGCCTGTACCTTTTCGTCGTCGTACAACACACCAATAATAACATCGCGAATTTTGCGGTCTAACCGGTTGGCCACGCAAACAAATTCCGGCACGGCGCAGATCGCGTCATTTTCCAGCTGCATAAAGGTATTAGCCTTCGAGCAATCTAAGGCCTCTAACGGCTGCAGCGCCAACAGCACCATTGGTACGTTTAAATCCCGAATAATCGGCGCGTAAACCGAGGAGGTTGCGTAGGTAACCATGTTGCAAAAAATAACATCTAACGCGTCGCCCTGCATTTTTTGCAAAACCTTGTAAGCTTTTTCGCTGCTGTCTACCATACCGTAGTCAATTAATTCAACATTGTTCGCAGCAATCAGCTTTTGGGCGTCGGCGTGAAAGCCTAAAATGCGTTCCTCCAAGCCGGGAAACTGCCCCCAGTAAACACCGTGTGCCACCGCAAAAATACCAATACGTGCACTCCGCTTGTTTTTTCTTTCAATCATTTTCAGTCCTCCAATTTAATGTTAAAACAAATTAGTTGTGAATCATATCCATAAACAGCACTGTTCCAGTAACATCCTCTAACTTCAGCGCTTTGCCGTAACAGGTATCTACAATGCTGTGCTTGCAATCCTGCCCTACACAGTGCGGGTAGTAGGAGTTTAGCAAAAAGCTTGAGTTTTCAGGGCAGCCGTTTTCGGGCAAAAAGTACAAAGTGGCGTTTTTTAGGCCGTTAACCTGCAACCGGCGGCGAACATCAATTTTAGTTGAGATGGCCTCAATACAGTGCAGGCTGCCAAAACCCTCGCCTTGTTTTTCAACAAACACGCGGCATTCGTGCCGCCAGGCGCGCGGCAGGTGGTAATGTGCGGCGCCGCTTTCGTCTAAATAGGTTTCGTTTGCCAACAGCAGCGGGGCACCCAGCGGTGTTTTTAAGGTTAGTTCAACGGTGGTATCGGGGCAGTAGCCCGAAAACCAAAGCGAATTTTGGTGCCGGTGCATAAGCACTACCGGCTCCTTACACGCGGCAGAACGCTTTAAAACCCCAACGCCGTAGCCAAAGGCCTTGCAAAGCTCGCGCGGCAAAATTTCTACCGGGAAACGCCCGTTCTTAACGGTAGAATCGGCCATAACAGAATCGTCATTATTCGCCCCGGCGCGGGAGCAATCGGCCCCGCGGCACCAGGCTGCGCTGCCGCCCTGCCAATTTGGCAAGGCAACCGTAACGGCAATGGCGCGCTCGGCGCCGCTTTGCTCGGCCTTAGCAACAACAGTTAAGCCGGTTGCGTTTTGGGCTGGTACCTCTAACAGGCCGCCGTCGGTCAACGGCCCGCCATATTTTAAGTTTTCACTGTAAGCGCCGTTTTTTAGCCCGGTGCAAACCTGCGGTAACAGCTTTAAGGCAAAGCTGCCGGTTAGCGGTTGCTCTTGCTTTAATTGCAGCAGGTTTAAAATGGCCGGGTCAGCGTTTTGGGTGCTGCCGTAAAACAGCACCTTACCGCCGTTTTGCACAAAGCCGCAAAGGGCGGCTGCAACCTTGCTGCCCCGCTCGGGCACCGGCGTTACCAGCACGCTGTTTTGCAAAAAGCCTGCGTTAGCTTGGCGCAGCTTTGCAAAATTACCGGTTGAAATAACAGTAGAAACCGGCAAACCGCGGTTTATGGCCGCAACAAAAAACCAATCTTCAAAAAAAGATTTTTCCAGCCGCCCGCCGGCCATTGTGCTGTATTCATCAAACGGGTACACCCAAACAAAGGGCGAAGGGGCATCCGGCGCGTTTTCGTAGGCCGAAACCAAATAAGGGGTAACCTCGCGCGGTACACGGTCTGGCATATCACCGTAAGAATTATCTATACTTAAAAGGTTTAGGTGGTTTGCCACAACGGTTTGCCCGTTTTGGTTAATGCGTGCACAGCTCATGGGCAAATAAATATCGTGCGGTTGGCCCTCGTACCGGTCAATCCACGGGCTGTTCAGCCACCAGGGGTCGTGAATATAAAAGCGGAAAAGGTAATCCTCCCCCGGCAGCTCTGCCGCGCGGGAAAGGTAGCCGGCCAGCTCTAAGCCAAAGTTGCCGTCTAAGGCGGCCCAGGGCGAGTTTGGCGGCGGCAGCAGGTTATAGTTGCCCTCGTATATCATTTTGTGGTTTACCGCGTCGGTAGAAAAATCTATACCAACGGTTAGGTTGGTGCCCCGTGTTTCCAGCGGAAAGCTGCAGTATTTACGAAAAACCTGCCAAAATTCAATAATTTTGTGCTCGCAATCCTTTAACTTTTCGGGGTAAAAGCGCTCGCCGTCATACAGCGCTCCGGTAACCTTCCAGGTTTCGGTGCCAAAACCAAACCCGTTGGAAAGCCACAAATAATCAAACCCAATATCGGCTAAAAAGCACTGGGCCTGTTTGGCAAAAAATTCCCCAAACAGGGTGCCCTCCGGAATACCACTGGGGTACGCCGCGTAAGCGCGATCGTCTGCGTGCAGGGTGTTGTAGCAGCAAACCATGCTTTTTTTGCCCATAGAGCCGCCCTCGCAAATTTCGTTGTGGCGGTTGTATTTAAAATCAGAAAGGGCAAATTCCGGGCCGGGGTCAAAGGTTTCCCCCACTAAAATGTTACGTCCGGTAATTTCTTTACCCACCCGCTTTAGGGTTGCAATAATGTTTTTTAGGTCGGTGTAATGCATTACCGGCGGGTTGGTCATATAATCGTAATGCCGGGTGTGCAGGCCAACGCCCTCGGGATCGTTCACCTTATCCCAATTTTGCCGGGTGTTGGCACCGCCAATAAAACGGTCCCACTCAAAAACAGCCGAAAGATCGCCGTTATAATCCAACAGCTCGCTGCCGTCCGAGGTCCACATTAAAATTTTAATTACCTTAGCCTCGGCAGTTAGCCCCTGCCACTGGTGAAACACCTTGCGGCAAACGCTTTCAATATATTCCGGATCTAATTTTTTAAACGGTTTTAAACTTAGCTCTAAGCTAACGCTTTTTAAATTTTGCACTTTCATTCCCCCTGCGCATTGCTTTTTTCTATTATACATGGTACGGTGGCAAAATAAAATGTTTAAAATAAATATTTAACTGTCTTTTTTAAACATTTAATAGGCAAAAATAAACATTTTAGCCGTTTTGGTTGATTTTTAATGTATGAAAAGCTATAATGAACAAAAGATGACGAACAGAAAGGTTGGGGAATACTATGGCGCATCCACTACAATTTGGGAAAATTGACCCTTTTGTGCGTTATGGGCAATTTTTAACCATAACCTCCAACCGGCAGTATGAGGAAATTGCCTCGTACGATTACCGCCTGTTTTATTGCAACGGCGGCGAGGGCACCATTCTTGTAAACGGCACCCCCTACGCCATGAAAATTGGCAGTGTGGCCCTTTGGGCGCCGGGGCTGGAATACAGCCTGCATTTAGCGAACGGCAGCGACCATGTAGACCTTATTGGCGTGAACTTTGATTACACCCAAAACCGCGCCGATTTAGCCGAGCCGATTCCCCCGGCAAAGTGGCGAAATTTTGACGCAAGCCAAATTATAGAAAAAATTGAATTTCAAGATCACGCCGCGTTAAACAGCCCCATTTACGCAAATGGGCTGCAGGTGCTGCGCAGCCCGCTGTACCACTTAGCGTCGGAGTATATTGCCAAAAAGCCGTTTTACCAAAGCCGCGTCTCGGGTTTGCTGAAAAGCAATTTGGCGCTGATTGCCCGCACGGCCG
>URRK01000157.1 GCA_900550315.1 uncultured Oscillospiraceae bacterium
CCTGGCCCAAACCCCGCAAATTAAAATTATTATTTTGGGCCCGGCGCCGGCCTCGGTGGTAAAGGTTAGCACCCGCTACCGCTACCGCTTAATTTTAAAGGTGCACAACACCGCAGCCTTTCGGGCCTTAATGCGCGGGGTGCTGCAGCAGTTTTACCAAGCCCAGGGTAATAATGCTTTAATTACGGTAGATGTAAACCCCGAAAGCATTGTTTAAAGCCTTTAAGGCAGGTTTGGTGGGCGCTGCGGTCAACCAAGGCGCGCAGGCTGCCGCCGGGCGTTTCAACCAAAAAAAAACAGCCCTTGGCCGCCCACAAAGCCCCAAAATTTTTGTGGCACCAAACCGGCCGGTAACGGGCGTTGGCGCGGGAGAATTGAATCGAATACAAATACAATAAAATAAAATAGAATATAAAGGACGGATTACAATGGCCATTCGCAATATTGTAAAATTAGGGGACCCGGTGCTGCGTAAAACAGCCCGCTCGGTGTTAGAATTTAACAGCAGAATTGCAACCCTGGTAGAAGATATGTTAGAAACCATGTACGCCGCCGAGGGGGTTGGCCTGGCCGGCCCGCAGGTAGGCGTGTTAAAACGCGTTTGCGTGGTAGATATTGGTGACGGCCCCATAGAGCTGATCAACCCCGTTATTTTAGAAAAAAAGGGCGAGCAGCAGGAAAGCGAGGGCTGCCTTTCGCTGCCCGGGCGGTACGATGTTACCAGCCGGCCAATGTGGGTAAAGGTGCGCGCGCAGGACCGTTTTGGCAAAACCTTTACCGTAACCGGCGAAGGGCTTTTGGCCCGTGCCTTTTGCCACGAAATTGACCATTTAGACGGCATTTTGTTTATAGATAGATTGGCAAAATAACCCCCAAAGCTGCCCCGGGCAGCCTTTGGTAAAGTTGCCGCACGGTGTTACAAATTAACTGTTTGGAGCGTTGTAAATGCGAATTGTTTTTATGGGCACGCCGGATTTTTCGGTGCCGTGCTTAGAGCGGCTGATTGCCGACAAACACGAAATTGTAGGGGTTTTTTGCCGGGAGGATAAGGCCGTTGGCCGCAAACAGATTTTAACCGCTCCGCCGGTAAAGGTTTGCGCGCAGCAGCACGGTATTCCGGTTTTTCAGCCCAAAAAGGTTAAAAACAACCCCCAGGCGCTAAAGCAATTGCAGCTTTGGGCGCCGGAATTGGTAGTGGTGGTTGCCTACGGCCGCCTGCTGCCGCCCGAAATTTTAAATTTGCCAAAATACGGCTGCGTAAATGTGCACGCCTCGCTGCTGCCGCGCCACCGCGGCGCCTCGCCCATTCAGTGGGCCATTGTTTGCGACGACAGCCAAACCGGCGTTACCACCATGCAAATGGATGAGGGCATGGATACCGGCGCCATTTTACTGCAGCAAAAAACCAACATTTCGGCCGACGAAACGGGCGAAAGCTTGTTTTTGCGGCTAAGCCAAATGGGGGCCGAGCTGCTTTCTAAAACCGTAACGGCCTTAGCAGCCGGCACCCTAAAAGCAACGCCGCAGCCCCAGGCCGGCGTTACCCACGCCCCCATTATTACCAAAGAAATGGGCGTTTTAAACTTTAACCAAACCGCTGCGCAGTTAGATTGCCTTATTCGCGGGTTTACCCCTTGGCCGGCCGCCTTTTTTTACGCCAACGGCCGCCGTTTTAAGGTGCTAAAGGCCGCGCCGGCAGCGGTAAGCCTTTTGGGCGGGCCGGGCACGGCTTGCTTTAAAAACGGCCATTTTTACATTTGCTGTGCGCAAAACACGGTGTTAGAGGTGTTGGAGCTTTGCCCCGAGGGCTCTAAAAAAATGGCGGCCGCCGCCTTTATAAACGGCCGCTTTTTACCGGAGCATACGGTGCTTTCGGGCGCCGGCGCAGCGCAGGGGGAAAACGCTTGAATAACGCCAGAAAGCTTTTTGTTTCACTTTTGCTGCGCGCCGAGCGGGAGGGCTACTCAAACCTTTTGTTAAACAGCGCTTTAAACGGTGCGGAATTAACCGAGGCCGACAAAGCCTTTGTAACCAGCGCCTTTTACGGCGTGCTGGAGCGCCGTAAAACCTTAGATTACATTTTAAACGGCCTTTTAAAAAAGCCGCTTAGCAAAACGCCGCCCTACACTGCCGCTGTGCTGCGGGCCGGGGCGTACCAAATTTTGTACCTAACCAAAATTCCCGAAAGCGCCGCGGTAAACGAGTCGGTCAAGCTGCTGCGCCGCTCTAAAGAAAAGGGCAACGCCGGGCTTTGCAACGCCGTGCTGCGCCGCCTTTGCGGCCACTCCGCGCAGGAATTTTTGCAAAACGCCAACGCCGCCGTGCGCTATTCGGTAGAGCCGTGGATTATAACAGCCTTAGCGCAGGATTACCCGAATTGGGAGGCCTTTTTGCAAAACGCCCTTTGCCCCCCACCGGTACATATTCGCCTAAACACCATTGCCGCCCCTGCGGCGCAAACGCAGCAAATTTTAGCCCAAAACGGTGTCACCTTAACGCCGCAGGGGCCAAGCGGCTGCTTTAAAACAGCCGGGCTGCGCGGGGTAGAGCGCCTGCAGCAGCAAACCGGCTACGGCTTTTTTGTGCAAGAGCTGGCCAGTCAGCTGTGCGCCGGCTTTTTGCAGGCGCAGCCGGGGCAGCGCATTTTAGATTGCTGTGCCGCCCCGGGCGGAAAGTCCTTTTGCACGGCGCTGAATGTGAAAAATAAGGCCGAAATTATTTCCTGCGATGTGCACGAGCATCGGGTAGGCCTTATTCAAAAAAACGCCGAGCGGCTGGGTCTTACCTGTATTCAGCCCCGGCTGCAAAACGCAGCGGTTTATTGTAAAGATCTGGGGCTGTTCGACCGTGTTTTGTGTGATGTTCCCTGCTCCGGGCTGGGCGTTATGCGCCGCAAGCCGGAGCTAAAATATAAACAGCAGCAGGAGTGCGCCGCGCTGCCGCCGCTGCAGCTGCAAATTTTAACCAATGCGGCGCGCTACCTAAAGCCGGGCGGCCGGTTAATTTACTCTACCTGCACGGTGCTAAAGGCCGAAAACGAAAAGGTTGTGCAGGCCTTTTTGGCGGCAAACCCGCAGTTTTGCCCGCTGCCCTTGGGGGGCAGCCTTGGCGAGCAGAGTATGCACACCTACTTTCCGCCCGAAACCGAGGCCGACGGCTTTTTTGTTGCCGCCTTGGGCCGCCGGGCTTAAGAGCTTTACCGGCAGCTTTTCCCAAACATTCTTGCAAAATTTTATTAAGATTTTTCGTTAAGCATTTTACAAGGCGTGTTTTGCCAGCTGCTTTTACACCGCTTTTCCGCCAAATATTTTACCAAAAATTTTTAAAGGGTATTTTAATTTGTTATCGTAATTTTATAAGCCGCAGGCCGTTTCGGCCGCGCAAAAGGGGGTGCCTTTGTGCCGCTTAAAGATATAAAATCTATGACGCTGGACGAAATTTCTGCCGAATTTTCTACTTTTCAAGTGCCGGCCTTTCGCGCCCGGCAGGTGTACCTTTGGCTGCGCAAAGGGGTAACCTCCTTCGAACAAATGGTAAACATACCCAAAAAACTGAAAGAAGATTTGTGCAAGTTTTTTTACATTTCTACCGTAAAAATTAAAAAAAGACTTGAATCTAAGGTAGATGATACTGTAAAATACTTATATGAGCTTTATGATGGGGAGTATATTGAATCGGTGCTGATGAAGTATCATCACGGGTACACGGTTTGCATCTCCTCCCAGGTGGGGTGCCGTATGGGCTGCAGCTTTTGCGCTTCGGGCTTAAACGGCCTTTGCCGCAGCCTAACCGCCGGTGAAATGCTGGCGCAGGTTGAGTTTGCCGCGCGAGATAATAACATTCGCGTTTCTAATGTTGTTATGATGGGCATGGGCGAGCCGCTGGATAATTTAAACAACACCGTTCGCTTTTTGCAGCTGGTGGGGGACCTTGACGGCCTTGGCATTGGTATGCGGCACATCTCGGTTTCAACCTCCGGGCTGGTGCCGGGCATTTACAAGCTTATGGAATACGGCTTTCCCATTACGCTTTCTATTTCGCTGCACGCCCCGAACGACGCCATTCGCAGCGCGGCTATGCCAATTAATAAAGCGTACAATATGCAAAAGCTGTTAATCGCCTGTCGGGATTATATTCAAAAAACCGGGCGGCGTATTTCCTTTGAATACGCGCTGATCAGCGGCTTAAACGACAGTGACGCCTGCGCCGAGGAGCTGGCCGGGCGGCTGCACGGCATGCTGTGTCATGTTAATTTAATTCCGGCAAACCCGGTGGCCGAAAACGGTTACAAGCGGCCGGACCCAAAGCGG
>URRK01000158.1 GCA_900550315.1 uncultured Oscillospiraceae bacterium
TAATAAAGTATTTGTGCCCCTTGCCCGGCACAAACAGCTTGCCCATGCTTTTGTAAAGCTCCTCGGCGGCGCGAATATCCAAAAGCCGCTCGCCGTACGGGGGGTTGCAAAGCAGCGCAAAACGCCCCTGCGGAGGTCGAAAGCTGCTAACATCGGCTACGGTGGCAGTAACAAGCTCCCCCACCCCGGCCAGCCGGGCATTTTTTTGGGTTAGGGCAACGGCCTCGGGCAAAATGTCGCTGCCAAAGGCGTGGAACTCTACCCCGATTTTTACAGCGGCAAGGCAGGCGGCGCGCTGGGCTGCAAACGCCTTGGCAAACGGCTCGCCAAAACGCTCGGCCGCAAAGGTTCGGCGCAGCCCCGGGGCAATGTTTTTAGCAATCATAGCGGCCTCTATTAATAATGTGCCGGAGCCGCAAAACGGGTCGTACAACTGCGTATCCGGGTAAATTCCGGTTAAATAACACAAGGCGGCTGCCAGCGTTTCTTTAATAGGGGCGGTGGCCGAATGTTCGCGGTAGCCGCGCTTGTGCAGTCCCGCGCCGGAAGTATCTATGCCAACCGTTACCCGGTTTTTTTGAATAGAAAAGCGTATTTTTTTGGTTGGCCCGCTTTCCTCAAACCAATCGCCGCCGTAGGCGCCGCGCAGCGATTCCACCACCGCTTTTTTAATAATGGCCTGGCAATCCGGCAGGCTGTGCAGCTGGGAGGAAATGCTGTACCCGGTTACGGGAAAAGAATCGGTTTTGGTTAAATACTGCTGCCAGGGCAAGGCCTTTACGCCGTCAAAAAGCTCGGTAAAGGTGGTGGCGGTAAAGCTGCCAACCTCAATTAACACGCGCTCGGCCGTGCGCAGCCCCAAATTTGCAGCCGCCAGGGTTTGCAGGCTGCCGCTAAAGCAAACCCGGCCGTTTTGCGCCTGCACCTGCTCGGCGCCAAGGCGTTTTAGTTCATCGGCCAGAATACCCTCTACCCCAAACAGGCAGGGTGCGTACATTTTAAAATTTTGCATACAATCACCTAATATAAAAACATAAAAAGCTGCCGCACCCCGGCCAAAGGGCTTTAAGGCAATTTGCCCGCACCCGGCCGTTTTGCGGCAACCGCAATAACTAAAATAAATTAAAATGGCTTAGGCTTAACCGCTAAACAGGCAGTTCAAACCGAAATTAGTTTTTTGGCGTTACACCTTTCACGCAGCGGCATTAACCGCGCGGCACCCAGCTGCCAAAGCCAAATTTTCCGCTATTCGCAGACAAATGAAGGCGCCGTTGGCTGCCAAAGCTTAAACCGGGGAGCAAACAAGCAAAGAAAAACAACCGCAACCGCACAGCGTTTAACCCCGCACAACATTTAACCCCGTACGGCGTTTGGCCAAAGGCTGCCGGCCGGGCCGCCGTTTATTTACCTGGGCGGCATACCGCGCTTGGTGCGCCGCATATCGGCGTTTTTGCGCTTAAGGTCCGAAAATTTTTCGTCGCTTTGCTGCTTAAATTTGTTCATCATTTCCTCAAAAGAGGCACCCTCCTGCTTGGGGGCCGACCACACAAAAGAGCTGTCGGGCTTGGGGGGTTCTGCCCGGCCGCGGCGCGGGCGGGGGCGCTCCTCCTCGGCGCGTTTCATGCTAAGGCTGACTTTTCCGTCCTCCCCAATAGAAAGCACCTTTACCTTAACGGTGTCCCCTTCTTTTACAAAATCGCGAATTTCATTTACAAAGGTGCGTGCCACCTCCGAAATATGTACCATGCCCGTTTGGTTATCCCCAACATCTACAAAAACGCCGAATTTGGTAATGCCGGTAACCTTGCCTTCAATAATTTCTCCAACCTTTGCCTGCATACTCAGAAATGATCCTCCTAAGCTGTAAACAGCCGAATATATTTTTATTTATTGACCGGAAAGGTCAACATAAACCTGTTCGTCCGGGTACACATAACCTAAACGCTCGCGCGCGGCCCGTTCTATCAGCTGCGATTCCGTTCCGCTCTCCAACAGGCGTTCCAGCTCGCTAACCTCTAAATTCTTAGCCTCTAAGGTGCTTTGCTTTTCGGCTAAATCGCGGCGGTGATTGGTTAGTTGCACCTGGTAATTAATTAAAGAGATTAAAATATAAACGGAAAATGCAAGCAAAAGCAGACGCAAAATAACGCTTTTACGCCGTTTTTTAACAGCAATCATCTGCAACATCCCATTTTAAATAACAAATTTGCGCCGCCAAGGGCCGGCTGCACAGCCGCAAGTCGCAAAGCCAAAAAGCCCCAAAAACAACACTAATTTTATTATACACAAAGCGCCGGGCTGTTGCAAGTGTTTTTTTTAGTTTTAGCCCTTTAAATTAGGGTTTTTAGGGCTTTTGCTTTAACATTTTGCCTTTTACCCTGCGGCCAAGCCCCAAAGCCCGCTGCGCCAACCTTAAAACGGCGCCTTTTAGCCGCTGCACCGCCCGCCGCAACGGCCGGCCCAAAGCCAAAACAAAGCGGGAAAGCGTTACCCTTACCGCAAAAAAGCCTAAAAGCAGCAGCGCAAAAATGTAGGCGCGCGGGCGGCCGTTTGTGGTAAGCAGCAGCAGGCAAAAAGCAGCCACACCGGCCACCGCCCAAAAAAGAACATCCTGCACCGCAATAAACCAAACGCCCCGCCGAAACACAAAGCGGTCCAGCCGCTGTAAGTCGTAAAACAAGCAAAGGGCCGCCCCTAAAACAAAGGCCAGCCCCGCCGCGCCAAATTGCCCGGCAGCCTCAATTTCCCACATTATTTAAAAACGCGGCTTAAAAAGCCTTCCCGCTTGGGGGAATCGTTGGTATAAACCAAGGCGTACAGATCCCCGGTAACCGAAAGATCGCCGGTTTGGGCGTTAAAGCTGCCCATTTTTAAATTGCTGCCCTGCAGCGTTAGCCTTCCCATGGTGGTTTGCAGCAAAACCCGCTCCTCCTCAAACAATTCAACATCCCGCACGCCGGAAAGCAAAAGCTTTTTTCGTTGTTCTAAAATAAGGCTGTGCGGCGCGGTGGTTTGGCTTTGCGTTGGTTGCTCCGGCACGGTAATTCCCCCTTTTTTTACTTTACTTAAACCTTATGTTATTTTGCCGCACTTTATGCCACCCCCGGCAACACCAATTGCCACAAAAATATTTTTGCATTGACAAAAGCCTTAAATTCTGCCATAATTTTAGTAAGCCGGTTTGGTTTACGGTTTAAAATGCAGTTTTAGTTTAATTTACCTTTACATATACCGTACCGCTTGGAGGCCAAAATGATAAAAGAAAGCATTTTACAATTAAACAGCGGGGTCTGCAGCCTTGGCAGCATTACCGTGCACCGCGGCCGCCCCAATACCGGGCGGTTTGTTTGCCGCGCAGGCGAAAAAAACTTTGACCGCTTTTTTTATATTATACAAGGCAGCTTTAACATTCAAAGCCAAAACCGCACCGTGCAGGCCAACGCCGGCTCGCTGCTTTACCTGCCGGCCGGCGTAGCGTACGAATCGCAGTGGACGGAGGATGTACCGGGCGAATACTACTCTTTTATGTTTTATTTGCAAAATGCAAAAACCGGGGCACACCTGCCGCTTTCAAAAAAAATTGAGCTTTTTAACGATGACGGCGAGCGTTCCGTTTTACAGCAAATAAGCCGCGCCTGCAACATTTACCTGCAGCACGAAAAATATTGCGGGCTGCTTCTGCAAGGCATTTTTTACGAAATTACAAAATCTGTTTTAGCTGGGCTGGAACAAAAAAAGCTGCTTGCCAATAAGAAATCGGCCGAAATATACCACGCCATTTTGTACCTAAACAGCAACTATATGCAAGAAATTACCACCGAGCAATTAGCCGCCCTGTGCTGCCAAAGCCCGGCAACCTTTCGGCGTATGTTTAAAAAATACAAGGGCATTTCCCCCATGCAATACCGCACCAAACTGCGGCTGAACCACGCGCGTGAAATGTTGAAAAGCGGCTGTTTTACCGTAAGCGAGGTGGCCGATTTAATGCACTGCACCGATGTTTCGCATTTTTCAAAGCAATACCAGCAGCAGTTTGGGCGCCGCCCCTCAGCCGATACCCCTAAATTTGATTAAAATATACCAATTTAATATTAAAATTTACATTGTAATTAAACCGCAATATTTGTACACTTAAAGCATAGGCAGCCTAACCGCTTGCCTGTGCTTATTTTTTAATTTAGGTGGTAATAGCAATGAAAGTTAAAATTGG
>URRK01000159.1 GCA_900550315.1 uncultured Oscillospiraceae bacterium
CAGCGAAGGGGACTTATTTTTAGACGACATGACCCTGCCGCAGTTGGAGGAAAAGCTTGGGGTAAAGGTAACCGTTGTAGCAAACGACGGGTTTGATTTAGTAACCAAACTAATTGGGGACGAAACTTGAGAACGAAACGAAGGTGTAAATTTTGGCAAAACCGATTATTGCTGTTGTGGGGCGCCCGAATGTGGGAAAATCTACCCTTTTTAACAAGCTGGTTGGGCGCAGAATTTCTATTGTGGATGACACCCCCGGCGTTACCAGAGACCGCATTTTTAGCGAGGCGGAGTGGAACGGCCACGCGGTAACGCTGGTAGATACCGGCGGTATTGAGCCAAAAAGCAGCGATATTATTCTTTCTAAAATACGCGAGCAGGCAACCATTGCCATTGAAATGGCCGATGCTATTATTTTTGTAACCGACCTGAAAACCGGCGTGTTGGCGGCGGATATGGAGGTTGCGGCTATGCTGCAGCGCTCCGGCAAGCCGGTGGTGCTTTGCGTAAACAAGTGCGATACAATTGGCAAAGCGCCGGATGATATTTACGAATTTTACAATTTAGGCTTAGGGGAGCCCATTGCCGTTTCGGCCGTGCACGGGCACGGCACGGGCGATTTGTTAGACGCGGTTTTTAAGAATATTCCCGCGGCGGAGTGGGAGGAGGAAAGCGACAGCAGCGTAATTCAGGTTGCGGTTATTGGTAAGCCAAACGCCGGAAAATCCTCCCTAGTGAACCGCGTTTTGGGTGAGGATCGCTTAATTGTTTCCAACATTGCGGGCACCACGCGGGACGCCATTGACACCGCCGTTACGGTTGGGCAAACGCGGTACAATTTAATTGATACCGCCGGAATTCGCCGCAAAAGCAAAATTAACGATAAAATTGAAAAATACAGCGTTATGCGCGCTACCATGGCGGTAGACCGGGCGGATGTTTGCGTAATTTTATTAGACGCCGCCGAGGGCTTTACCGAGCAGGACTCAAAGGTGGCCGGCATTGCCTTAGAGCAGGGCAAGGCCTGTATTATTGCCGTAAACAAGTGGGATTTAATTGAAAAAAACGGGGCCACGATGGACAGTTACCGCAAACGGCTGATGAACGATTTTTCGTTTATGCCGTACGCACCGATTATTTTTATTTCGGCCAAAACGGGCCAGCGCATTGACCGCCTTTTTGAGCTGATTAAATATGTACACGCGCAAAATACCATGCGTATTTCTACCGGCATGCTGAACGACATTTTAGCCAACGCCACCGCGCGTGTGCAGCCGCCTACCGACAAGGGGCGCCGCCTTAAAATTTACTACATGACGCAGGCTTCTACCAAGCCGCCGACCTTTGTTTGCTTTTGCAACAAGGCCGAGCTGTTTCACTTTTCTTACCAACGGTATTTAGAAAACCAAATCCGCGCCACCTTTGGGTTAGAGGGCACGCCGGTGCGGTTTGTTATTCGCCAACGGGGCGATACAAAGGGGGAATAAACTTGGAACTGATGCTAACGGTTATTGCCGTTTTGCAGGCCTACGCAATTGGCAGTATTAGCTTTGCGGTAATTTTTTCTAACGCTTTTGCTAAAAAAGATGTACGCAATTTTGGCAGCGGCAACGCCGGGGCAACCAATGTAATGCGGGCGTTCGGCGTGCTGCCCGGTGTGTTAACCTTTTTGTGCGACGCGGCCAAGGGCTTTGTCGCCTGCATGGTAGGTAAGCTAATTTTTACCTACCTTAGCGCGCATTATTCCGCCACCTTGTTTGTGCCGGTTTACGGGGCGCTGCTGTGCGGCGTGTTTTGTATGCTGGGGCATGTTTTTCCGGTTTTTTTCGGCTTTAAGGGCGGCAAGGCGGTTGCGGTTGCCGTAGGCATATTTTATGTTTCTAACTGGCAGGCAATTTCTTTGGCGCTGGGGATATTTTTAATTGTTTTGCTAATTAGCAAAATTGTTTCGGTAGCCTCTCTTTCCGCTACGGTGGCGCTGTTTGTTTCTATGCTGGTTTTTCGGCCGGCGGGTAACGTTTTTGTTATTGCCAGCCTAACCTTTATAATGTGCGCAACCGTTTTTTTAAAGCACACCGAAAATATTAAACGGCTGTTAAAAGGGCAGGAAAAAGCTATTTTTAAAACTAAAAAAAAGGAGCATTAAGCCATGCAGGTTACAGTTTTAGGCGCCGGTGGTTGGGGGCTTGCGCTGGCACTTACCGCTTTTCACAATGGTCACAGCGTTACGGTTTGGTCCCCGTTTGAACAGGAGGCCGAGCAGCTGCGCCAAAACCGCGAGACCAAACTGCTTTCCGGAGTTAAAATTCCAGCCGAAATTGCAATAACTACGAATATTGAAAACGCCGCAGGCAGTAACGCCGTTATTTTTGCCGTGCCGTCTTTTGCTATTGCACAAACCGCCCAAAAGCTAAAGGGCGTGCCGAATATTGGCATGGTTATTAATGTTGCCAAAGGGTTTGACCCCGAAACCGGCAACCGGCTTTCCCAAATTATTCAGTCGCAAATTTCTGTGCCGCTGGCGGTGCTTTCCGGCCCCTCCCACGCCGAAGAGGTGGCGCGCAGAGTGCCTACCTCGGTGGTTGCTGCGTCGGCGCAGGCCGAAACCGCCTTAAAGGCGGCCGACCTTTTTGCCTGCGAGTATTTGCGGGTGTACACCAACGACGATATTGTAGGCGTTGAGTTGGGCGGCGCGCTAAAAAATGTGGTTGCCGTTGCCGCCGGATTTTGTGACGGCTTAGAGCTGGGGGACAATACCAAAGCGGCGCTTATGACGCGTGGCCTTACCGAATTTGCCCGCCTGGGGGTTCAGCTGGGAGCCAAAGAGCGCACCTTTGCCGGCCTTACCGGGTTGGGGGATCTAATTGTAACCTGCACCTCAGTCCACAGCCGAAATCACCGTTTTGGCGTGCTGGTTGGGCGCGGCGCCAATGTGCAGGACGCTTTGCGTGCCGTTGGCACGGTAGAGGGCTATTACGCCTGCAAAATTGCGTTTGAAAACGCCGTAAAGCTGGGGGTAGAGCTGCCCATTATTGAGCAGTGCTACCGCATTATGTACGAGGGCAAGGATGTTATTGGCGCGGTACGCAGCCTAATGGGCCGCCCCTGCCGCGATGAGTATGAGAACATGTGGATTAAATAAAATTAAGCCGGTTTTGGCTTTTGGCGCCTTTAAAGCTGCATAGCAGTTTTAAGGGCTGCTTTTTTGGCCGCTTTGTGCCGTCGATTTTTATACTGCATATTTTATACCATTTTTAACTGCCGTAGGTTTAACCGCTTGCGGCGGTTTTGTTTTTTTACTTCTAAAACGGGACAAACAATCATAAAATCAATTAGACAAGCACAAGAAAACGCCGGCACGCCCGGCGGATGTTACGGCGGCTTAAATTTTGCCGCCGGTGAAAAGGGGTTGTTTTATGAACAAACAAAAGGTATTGCAGCGGTTTAACGCCCTGTGCAATTATTTGCCCGGTCCGGTTTCGGCCGCGCTTTTGGCCCTAAAGCCGGAGTTAAAGCTGCAGGTGCAGGAAATTCGGCTTAGGGCCGGGCTGCCGCTGGCGGTAACGGTGGGGGGCACGCAGCTTTTTTTGCTGCAAAACGGCCAACAAAGCTATTTGTTTAAGCCGAATTGCATTATTTTGCAAAAGCAGCAGTTGCAGGAGTGTTTTTTAAACCTTTGTAACCATTCGGTCTACGCGCACCAGCAGGAGCTGTGCGAGGGGTACTTAATGCTGCCGTTGGGGCACCGGGTTGGCGTTTGCGGCACCTTTGTAGAGCAAAACGGAAAAATTACCGCCGTGCGAGATGTTTCCTCCTTAAACATTCGCATAGCCAAGGAGGTAATTGGTTGCTCCAACAGCATTTTGCCAAGCTACAATGGGGAATCGCTTTTAATTTGCGGCGGGCCGGGCTCGGGCAAAACAACCCTGCTGCGCGATGTTATTCGCCGTTTGGCGGGCGGGGCGTTTCAAAAAAGTTACCGTGTTTCGGTTATAGATAGCAGGGGCGAGCTGGCCGCCGTTTCGGGCGGGATCCCAACCGCTGAT
Source organism: uncultured Oscillospiraceae bacterium (assembly GCA_900550315.1). GTDB lineage: Bacteria > Bacillota > Clostridia > Oscillospirales > Acutalibacteraceae > UMGS1279. The sequence continues at coordinate 4,047 of URRK01000159.1, forward strand.
TTGGGCCAAACCTGCGATATTATTGCCGGCTGCCCCAAAAGCCGGGGCATTGAAATGGCTTTAAGAACCCAGTTCCCCGAAGTTATTGCGTTTGACGAATTGGGGAATTTAGAGGAGGTAGAAAAAATTTTGCAAAGCCTTAGCGCCGGGGCGGCG
>URRK01000160.1 GCA_900550315.1 uncultured Oscillospiraceae bacterium
GACAGCGGTAAAATAGGCAAGGTGATTTCTATAAATCACGAGGAATGTGTAGGCAATATTCATCAAACGCATAGCTTTGTTCGCGGAAATTGGGGAAATTCGGAACGCAGCTCGTCTATGCTCCTGCAAAAATCGTGCCATGATATAGATATTTTACAGTGGCTTATAGGAAAAAAATGCATAAGCGTACAGTCATACGGATCACTTACCTTCTTCACAAGAGAAAATGCACCTGAAGGCGCGGCGGAATACTGCATAGAGGGTTGTAAATACGCCGATACCTGCCCGTACAATGCAGTAAAGCTTTATCTTGACGATAAAAAAAACGGATGGTTCAGAACAACCTGCACGAAGCTTCAAGGGCCTACCGATGAGGATGTGAAAAAAGCCATTTCTGAAACGCAGTACGGCAAGTGTGTCTTTAAGTGCGATAATGATGTGGTTGATCATCAGGTTGTAAATATGTTGTTTGAAGATGACATTACCGTAAGCTTTACAATGAACCCGTTCGGTAAAGGCGGCAGATATATTCACATAATGGGTACAGGCGGTGAAATTCATGCCGCGCTTGCAGGGGACACACCGATTAAATGCTATAATTACCTGACTGATGAGGAAACTGTTATTCCGCTTGTTGGCAAGGACGGAATTGCCGGAGGTCACGGCGGCGGTGATGAGGGTATACTCAAAACTTTGTACTCTTATCTTAACGGTGAGTATAACGGCGACTGTATTCCGGATATTGAGGAATCATGTTATAACCATATGATTGTTTTTGCCGCAGAGGAATCGCGCTTAATGGGTAAAACCGTGGATATAGATGAATTTTTGAAAAAGTAAGTTATGCGAAATGAGGAATGAAAGCCTTAAAAATGGTTCTTCTTCAAATTATGTGTAAAGCCCAAAATACAGTATAAAAAAGCAAAGTGATAAATGGCGTGCAAGGCGAAAATTGCCTTGCACGCCATATTTGCATAATAGCAGAAAGAGCAAGGCGTGTTAAACGGGTGGTTATGATTGCCGTTTGATTTCAGTGATAATTGATTTTACGCGGTGAATGTTCCGCTGCCTTTTTATCTACATTTATGCCAAATTTACCAAGCTTTTAAAAATACACCCGCCGTAAAGGCGGGCGTATTTTAGGGAGATTACTCGCGGAGTTGAAGTTCAACTCGGAGTTTATGGGAAAGGGAGAATTCCCGTTTGCAAGTAATTCAACGGCTGTAATTGAGTTTTAAAAATCAACCTCAAATTCAACCTCGTTTACGGCGGAGGAATCCATAATGCGTTCAACTGCAGTTTTCAGAACATTCAATTCCGGCTGTTCGTACTTTTTCATTGTGCTCCTCCTTACTGTTTTTCCAGCAGCGGTGCGGTATTGTAGGTTTTTCCATTAACCGTTTTGCCGTTTAAAATGTTCTCAAATAAATAGCTGCGGGTGGCGTAGCTTTCTTTCCAGCTGTTGCCGGCCGTGTCGGTGTAGGTGCCACCTTCCGCGTCAAAGGCCAGCGCGGCGCACTGGTAAACCGACATATACTGCGTTTCGCCGGCGTAGTGTACTTCACCGTTAGAAAGCTTAACATAAACCCTTACGGCGTACTCGGTGCTGTAACGGTCCTCAGTAATGCCGGTTAAAGCGGCGGTAAAGGTTTTTAAGGTGCCGTTTTGCTCAAATACAATATCGGTGCCGTTTTCTTTATTATAAGCCGCCTTTTGCGGGGCGGTTACGGTTGCGCCGTTTTTCTCATAAGTAGAATTCAGCGTTAGCTCCGCACCGTTTAACAAGTCTTTGTTCAATACCACAAAGCCGTATTCGGTAACCGTTACATTGCCGGTTAAAGCGTTTTCGGTTAAAATGTTTTCATCTACCGTTGTTTTAAAGCGCAAGGCCTGTTTAATATTCGTACCGGCTGCACGAATGGCTGTGCCGTTAAAGGTAAAGGCGTTTTTAATTTCGGCCTGGCGGGCTGCAACCTCATCAGTTGAAACTTTTTGCATGCTTTCGGCAATAATACCGGCGGTGGTTTTTGCCCAAAAATCGTTGGCGTGGTTAATGTTGTTGGAAAGGTAATCGGTGTAATCCTTTACCTTTACAATCTCGTTCCAAACGCTGGTGGTCTTTGCCACAATGCAGTTTTTGGTTTCAGCGGCAATGGTTTCCATAACCTGCTCTAAGGCAAACATATTTTCGTGGCATTTACCGTAAACACGCCCACTGCGTTCATTGTTAATTTTACCGCTTACCAACACAATAGAGGCGCTGGGATAAAGCTTTCTAAATTGTTCTACCATGCTGGTCATTGAAGCTTTGTATGAGGAAGGTGTTGTTGCCGAATCGTTGCCGGCAAACTTAATGTAAATTAAGTCGGGAGTAATCGTGCCATAGTGCTCGTTCATTTGGTTGATCCGCTCTTGCAGCATTCTAGCGCCCCAAGCTGCATCGCGGCCGCCGCGGGCAATATTGTAATAGTTAATTTTGTTATTATTTCCATTTTGCTCTACAAAGCTTTGGGTTGCCTGCTCAAAAAAGGTCGGTGCAAAAGGCGCCGCAATGCCGTTCCCCTTTTCTTTCCAAGAGTAAACGGTTTTGCCGTCTACTTCAGTGTCATTCAGCAGCTCGTAATTCATATTGCGGCCGGAGGAAGCAGCGCCGGTAGCAGTAGAGGCACCATAAACCAAAATGTTCAGTTCCTCACCGCTTTGGGCCTTTTGGTAAAGCGGGGTAAGGTCGGCACCCTGCTTTTCTACCCCGGTGCCGTAATCAATGCCACTCCACTCTTTGGAGTGACGGTAGGTTACATAAACCGTAAACTTTTCATGCTGTTCGTCATTTATCAGATTTAAGCCCCAGGTTTGCTCGTCCTGAGTTTTATTTGCGTCTAACCCGTAATACTTGGTTGTAGAGGTGTTGGAGGAATACATATCGTCCGGCGTATCGGGCTGTTTTTCCTCTGCCGAAAGAATAAAGCGACCGGTGTAAAGCGGAATTTGGCTGCCCTCTAACCAGGTAAGCGTACCGTCGGCATTAATTTTGTAATCTACATCTTTTACATAAAAGGTTTTTAAATCGTTGCTGCGTACTGAAATAACATCCTCTACCGGGTACAAAAGCTTTTTGGTAGTTTGGTCCCAGTCTGGGTAAAGGGTGGGGTCATCAGCCGAACGGCTGAACATAACGGCCTCCTGATAAACGGTGTTGCCCTTAGTAAAGTTTTGCCCGTAAACGGCGGCGTTGTAGGCGGTTAAATCCAGCCCCTCGGGTGTTTTGCCCGGCGCGTGGGTTTGGGCAGCGGTTTGGCCAGTTGTTGTAACCGTAATGGCCTGCCCGCGAATAACAGCGGGAATGTAGTAGTTGCCGGTTCGGCCGGGCAAAAGCTGCTTCCCGTTGTAAGCAACAATCGGCGTTACACCGGCAGAGCACTTTAAAGCAAAGGAAACCGGGTTGCCTACTACCTCTTCGCTCAATACACTGCCATTGGCACCCTCTATTCTAACGCTTTCATTCTCGTAGGTTACAGGAATATTATAAACCTGTTGAAGTTTAAAATCGTCTAAATACATATCTGCTGCCGTTGCCTTTAAAACAAAATAAATCTCTTTAAAATTGGCCGAATTAAACTTGAATGTCACCTCATACCAGGTGTTTGCCTGCGGGGCTGTTTCGTAATTTGTAACAGCAGTTCTGTTGGCAAAAACGCCGTCTTTTGATTGATAAGAGGCAGTTGCATTGTCGGATAAACGATATAAATATCCGTCATTAGCCCAACCCAACTGCGCATTTTCAGCGTCAGCTGCAAACAGACCCATTTCCTGGAACAGATTTATTTGGTTAGCTGCTATAGCGGGAGCCATATACTTAAACGAAAAAATATAATCGGTATTTTCAGCCAAACCAGTTAAAGGTGCAGCGGCATATTGCCAGTTGGCGTGCACCTCGTAAGCCGAAAGGCCGCTAACAACATACTCAGCATTGGTAGTTTCGTTAAAACGCATACCAGATGAAGCTGCCATAAGCGTTGCGCCCTCGTGGCTGCCAACTTGGGTAGAACTGCCGGTGTAAACGGCTAAATCGCCCAGCACCTTTGTTTC
>URRK01000161.1 GCA_900550315.1 uncultured Oscillospiraceae bacterium
TGATTGCGCAGGGCGACTTTTTAAAGCTGCTTTTAGCCCCAACCGAGGAACGCAAAAAAATTTTTCGGCAAATTTTTAAAACTCAGCGGTTCGAGGCGCTGCAGGAGCGCCTAAAGGCCGATTGCAGCGGGCTTTACAATCGGTGCGTTGACATACAAAGCAGCTTAAGCCAGTATTTAAACGAGGTTACCGCTGCCGAAAGCAGCCCCTTAGCACAGCCGCTAACGCAGGCCAAGTTGGGCGAATTACCGCTGGACGAGGGCGTGGAGCTGATTTTGCAGCTGATAAAAAAGGACGACGATTTAGAAAAATCTGCCGAAAAAGAACTAACAAAAACCGAGGCCGGGCTTACCGCCGTGCAAGAGGTTCTTTTAAACATAGAGCGGCGAGAAAAAACAGCCGCCGCCCTAAAGCAAAGCGGCCAAAAGCTGTTAGCGGCGCAAGAAAGCCTTGCCGCCTTAAAAACCGCCCTGCAAAGCGCCGAGGCCGCCGCCCAAAAGGCCGAGGAATTTAAAGAGCAGCGCGCCCGGCTAACCGCCGAGCTGCCGCGTTACCCCGCCTTAGAGCAATTAAAAAGCCAGTTAAACGCGCAGGAAGAAGGCTTAGCGGCGCAGGCGCAGCAGCTTAAAACGGCGGTGCAGAATTGCACCGAAAAAGAAACAAAGCTGGCAGAAAATAAGCAGGAGCAGGAGCGGCTTTTGGCCGCCCGGGGTGAAAAGGAGCGCCTGCTTTTAAACAAAGAACAGGCTAACCGCCGGCTAAGCAGCCTTACCGCGCTGGAAAACAGCCTGCAGCGCCACACAAGGGCAAAGGCCACGCTTGCCCTGCTGCAAGGGGAGTATTTAAAAGCGGCCGAGCAGCAGGGGGTTTTGCTGGCGGTTTACCACCAAAAAAATGTAGCCTTTTTTAAAGAGCAAGCCGGAATTTTGGCCAAAAGCCTAAAACCCGGAACACCCTGTCCGGTGTGCGGTGCCTTACAGCATCCGCAGCCGGCAGCTTCGTCGGCCGCCGCCCCAAGCGAGGCCGAATTGCAAGAGGCCGAACAGCAGGCCGAAGCCGCCCGCACCGCCGCGGCCGAAAAAAGCAAAAGGTGCGCCGCTAAAAAAGCCGAATTAGAGGCGCTTGAAAGCGCGCTGCAAAGCGCCGCCAACGAGCTTTGGCCGGGAATTGAGCCTTTTACCGCCGTTAAAAAGCTAACGCCCGAAAAGCAGCAGCTTACCGCCCGGCTGGCCGAGCTGAATACGGCCCTGGAGCAGGCCGAGCAGAGCGCGCAGCGCAGCGAGCAATTAAGCGGCGAGGTTTTGCTGTTAGAGCAGGAGCTGCAAGGGCTCAAAGAGCAAACGCAGGCGTTAAAGCAATCGCAGGCGGCCGAAAATGCAGTCTTGCTGGCAAAAATGGCGCAGTACCAAAAAGAAAAGGCTGCTTTAAGCTTTTTTACAATTGCCGAGGCTGAAACCCGGTTGGCCGAATTAACCAAGCAAATTAGTGCGGCCGCCGCCGCGCTTGAAACCGCCCGCGGCAACCTTTTGGCTAAAGAAAAACAGGTGGCCGAATTAAACGCCGCCGTGGCCGAGCAAAAAAATCTGCTGGCCGGGGAGCCGGCCGCCGAACCGGAACCGGAGCGGCAAAAACAGCGCCTGCTTTTGGCGCAAAAGCAGGCGCTGTTGGAGCAAATTAAAACGGTGCACGCCCGCCTTTTGGTAAACCGGGGCGCGCTGCAAAGCATTACTAAAAAACAGGGCCAGCTGCAGGCGGCCGAGCAGGAATACCGCCTGGTAAGGGCCCTTTCCAACACCGCGAACGGAAACCTTGCGGGCAAGGAAAAGGTTATGCTGGAAACCTTTGTGCAAATGGCGTATTTTGACCGGATTATTGCCCGGGCAAATTTGCGGTTTTTGGCAATGTCGGGCGGGCAGTATGAACTTAGCCGCCAAAAAACAGCCGAAAATAACCGCAGCCAAAGCGGGCTGGAGTTAGAGGTTACCGACCATTATAACGGCACCAAACGCAGCGTAAAAACGCTTTCGGGCGGGGAGTCGTTTCAGGCGTCGCTTTCGTTAGCGCTGGGCCTTTCCGACGAGGTTCAGGCCTCGGCCGGCGGCGTGCGGATTGATACCCTGTTTGTAGACGAGGGCTTTGGCTCGTTAGATGAGGAAGCGTTAGAGCAGGCCGTGCGTACACTGGCCGAATTGGCCGGGGAGGAGCGGTTGGTTGGTATTATTTCTCACGTTGGGGCGTTAAAAAACCGAATTGACCAACAAATTGTTGTAACCAAGCTGCCAACCGGCGGCAGCAAGGCCGAACTGCGACTGTAACCGTACGGTTTTGGTTGGGCAAAAACCAAGCCAAAGCAACGGCCAACACTGCAATTTTAAGGGCTGCAAGCCGGGCGAATGTTTAGGCTGTTATTTTAAAAGGGCTTTTGCAAAAATGCAAAGGCCCTTTTTGTACGCCGCTGTTCTTTACGGCTGCAAAGCGTTAAACTTTTTTAAAAAACAACACGGCCGATTGCGGCTTTAAAACAAGGCTGTTGCCCTGCAGGGTAAAATCGCCGTTTTGGTAAAGCAGCTCGCCCTGCGGCTTTTCGGCGGTAACGGCGGTTGCTTTGGGGTTTATGCAAACGGTAATTTTTTCGGTTTGGTTTTCGCGGCAGTAAATCAGCGCGTCTTTTGCCAAAATAAATTTCACTTTGGCGCTGCTGCCCAGGGCTGAATGCTGCTTGCGCAGGGAAATTAGCCGCTGCGTTTCGCGCCACAGCGAATTTTCGCTGCTTTGCTGCGCGGCTACGGTCGGGCGGTTTTCGTCCGGGTCTAACGGTAAATAAAGGCTTTTGGGGTCGGCCGAGCTAAACCCGGCGTTCGGGCCGCTGCCCCACTGCATGGGTGTACGGCAGTTATTGCGCCCGTAGCTGCCCTCTACCGACTTTAAATTTTTAACAGGCCGCATGCCAATTTCGTCGCCGTAATAAATAAAGGGCGCGCCCGGCATGGTTAAAATAAAGGCGTAGGCCAGTTTTAGCTCGGCCTGGGTTAAACTGCCGGAAATACGCCCGCAATCGTGACTGCCGGTTGGCAGGCAGATTAAGCCCTGGCCGTTGGTGTCGGCATACATTTTTTCAAAGTTTTGAACAAACTCGGCCGCGCTGCCGCCCTTGGCCGAAAAATAAGGCGTGGCGCAGCGGAACAGGGAGTTGGTATTAAAGGGCTTAAACGGTAAAATAAAGTCCATGTGAAAACCGCCGGCAATAGATTTATCCGGCTCGCCCCATTCCGAGATCATGGCCGCCTGCGGAAATTCAGCGTCTAAAAACGCGCGGATCTCCTGCCAAAGGGCAATGGCGCCTTTGCGATCCGGGTCGTTTTTTACTAAAGAGGGGGCCATATCTACCCGAAAACCGTCGCAACCCATGTTCAGCCAAAAACGCATAATGTTTTTTAGCTCCTGCACATTGGCCCGCGGCCCTTCGGCGGTAGGCGGTTGTTGCCAGGGCTTGTTTTCGTCCCGCTCGTAGTAACCGTAGTTTAAGGCCGGCTGGTGCGAAAAATAGTTGGTTACGCAGCAGCCGCTCCGCTGGGAAAACCCGCTAATGTAGCTTTGTGGCGGAATATCCCAAACGCTGGAGGTCCAAATGTAGCGGTCGGTGTACTCGTTTTTTTCGGCCAGCGACGACTTTTGAAAGCCCGGATTTTGCATAGAGGTGTGCCCCGGAACCAAATCTAACAGCACGCGCATATTACGCTTGTGGGCCTGCTCAAAAACATTTTTTAAATCTTCGTTGGTGCCGTACCTCTTGGCAACGGCGTAATAATTGGTAATGTCGTAGCCGGCGTCTAAAAATGGCGATTCAAAGCAAGGATTGATCCAAATGGCGTTGCAGCCAAGCTCTAAAATGTAGTCCAGCTTTGCAATAATGCCTTGCAGGTCGCCAATGCCGTCGCCGTTGGTGTCGTAAAACGATTGCGGGTAGACCTGGTAAAAAACAGCCGTTTCTAACCAGGTTGGTAATTTGTTACTCATTGTAATAGCTCCTTTGCTTGAAAAAAGCAGATTTTTATTGTATAATAATATAGATTTAAAC
>URRK01000162.1 GCA_900550315.1 uncultured Oscillospiraceae bacterium
GATACCGTGCAAAGCATTATTGCGCGGGCGGATATTGCTATGTATAAAGCCAAAGAACAAAATAAAATGAGTCTGTAAGGCGGTAACCCCACCGGAAAGGGGCGCGGCACGGAACAAAAAGCGTCGGCACTTAGCAACATTATGCAAAAAACGCTGATAAAGCAATTGGTTACCGATTATTTTGAAGCGGTTGTTTTAATTGAAACCGCAACCGGCCGGGTGCTTAATATTTTAGGAAAAAGGGCTCCAAAATTTAAACCAATTTTTATAAACTTCGTTGCCAATTTGGCGGCGAAGTTTTTTGTTGTACTGTTTTAAGCAAAAACATTCCCGCTTTCTACATTTACAAATTTCAGCAAAATTGCTATGATAATTATGCAAATATTAATATTTTTTTGTATTTGGGAGGCTAATTTTATGTTAAAAAAGCTTGTTTCGTTAACACTTAGCGCGTTGCTTGTGCTAACCGCATGCATAGCGGCGCCCGTAACCGCCTCAGCCGAGGATCGGTTAACCCTTACGCAGGATTTTGAGAACTACAACTTAAGCGCAACTAACGCAGAGTTGGCTGCAACCCCCGATGATGAAAACAATAAAGCGTTGCATTTTAAATCGGATTGTCCTTCTCCCGGTAATGCCTGGGCACGGGTGTTTGGCGATACTACTACAGAAAAGTACCTTAAAACCGGCTCTACTTACAGCTTAACCTACCGTATTTACTTGGTTAGCTTTGAAAGCGGAAAAAGAGCTTTAATTAATGCCCAGTATTTTGCCAATAACTTAGGCCAGTGGGCGCAAGCCAATACTACCATTAAAAACGGCAGCACTCCGCTGCAGTTTTCTACCACCAGCGCTAAAAAGGGCGATTGGGTTACCGTGACTTACAGCTTTACCGCCACGCAAGACGCTTACTTGGGCTTTAATGTTGCGAATGAAAATGGTACAACTTACACCAACTACGCCGATTTTTATATTGACGATGTTGTGTTAAAGGAAGTAACAGAAACTACTGTTACTTTTAACTCTAATGGCGGAAGCGACTGCGCAGGCAGTACCGCCTTTAGCGGCGCCGCTTTAACTTTACCTACCCCCACCAAAGAGGGCAGCGACTTTTTAGGCTGGTACGAGGACGCAGCTTTAACCAAAGGTTACATTTCGGCTTATCAACCCGAAAACGATATTACCCTGTACGCAAAATGGGACGTAGTTGGCGACGGTGTTTGGGAGCAGGATTTTGAAAACTACATTCTTACATCTTCTAACAATAAGAGATTGCAGTCCGAAACCGTTTATGCAGGCAATTACGCTCTGCATCGGTTTGAGGTTAAAAATGCAGCCGGCGTTTTGCAGCCAAACTCTTTTGTGCCGTTATTCCCGCGTTCAACCGAAAAAGTTCAGGTTGGCAAAAAGTACACTCTAACCTTTAAATACAAAAGCGTCTCCAACAACCCCTTTAATCTTTATTTGGTAAGCAACCGCACAGCCGAAACCAACCAGGGAACCGCCGCTTTAAGCTTTTCGGCAGCGGCCGCAGCAAATTGGACCGAAATTACTAAAACTGTTGATTTAACCGACAGCAGCAAATTTACTACCGATAATTATTTGTGCTTATATTCTTGGGGTACTGCCGAGTATTTCTTAGATGATATTCGTTTAGTAGAATCGGCCCCCGTTACTATTACTTATGTAACCAACAACAGTACTACGGTAGAAAGCATGACCGATTACCCCGGCGCTGCTTTAACTTTGCCAACTCCTAATTCTGACACCTTAGGCCAGGTATTTGGCGGCTGGTACACCGACGAAGCGTTAACCAACCAGTTTACGGCTGCGGTTTACCCGGCTACCAGCACAATGCTTTACGCAAAGTGGACCAAACCGGGCTGGACTCAAGATTTTGAGAGCTTTAAAGACGAGTACAACACCAATTACAGCAATGTAATTACCAGCGGAATTACCGACCACGACCTTATTACCGTTGCCGACCGAGAGGCTGATTATGTAACCTCCGGTAAACGCTCTATCCGTTATTCTTACAATTCCAAGGTAGACGGTGGATCCGCATCCGGCGATAACCGCATTTTAATTAACGCTGCTGGTGACAGAAACGCCCTGTGCGATTATTTTACCAAGGCCGGTGACATTTTAAAGGTTAGCTTTAAATATAAGGTTACCACAGGAGCCCCCAAACTAACGGTACAAACCGGTTATGATGATCTTACAAATGCTTGGGCCGCCAGTGACAAAAGCGGCATTGCCTGGAACGAAACCGCCTTAGCCGGCAATGCAGGGGAGTGGCAGACCTTTACCAAGTCCTTTACTGTGAGCCCGGATTCTTCTATTAGCCGTGTAAAAACTTTAGTATTTATTTTAAGAGGAGCCGGCGAGGTTTACATTGATGATGTTGAGGCTTTGGTAGTTCCCACCGGGGTTGAAACCGCTTACAACAATAAGGCCGCTATTCGCGCAGCCGATGAAACCGCTAATGTTAAACAGGGCTTCCGCCTTTACAACAAGGTAAACAAACAGTGGCTGGAGGATTACAACATTGTTGAGTTTGGCGCTTTGGCAATCCGCAAGGGCAGACTTGCCGAGGGCGCTGCCTTAAAAGTAAACACCGAGAACGCCGCAAAGGGCGTTGCCTGGGTGAAAGATGGCGAATACAAACTGTGGGAGGATTTGGGCGACAGCTACACCTTTACCGCCGTGCTGATTGGTATTCGCGAGAAGTTTTACGCTGAGGATTATAGCGTAGTAACCTACGCGAAGGATAAGGACGGCAACTACATTTACGGCGAGGTGCAAGCTCTTTGCGTATTCAGCGTGGTAGAAAGCATTTTAGCCTCCTCTACTGCCAGCGCGCAGGATGTTGCTACCGCAAACGCAGTAATTGCCCAGGCTGTTGCCGCAAAGGCAGAGGACAGCTCGGTTGTAACTTACGAAGAATGGAAAAATTCTTAACCGAACCCGGAACAAAGCGAGGTGCTTAAAATGAAAAAAGATTATATTGCGCCGCTGGCCGAGGTTCAAATGTTAAAAACCGAACCGATTATGGAGTCCTCCGGCTTTAACCGTGACAACGATTTGAATGTTGACGAGGATTTTTAAAAGCTTATTCCTTGGGTATTTCTCCCTAATGCCCGTTGAATAAATCGGCAAATTAATTTTTAATTTGCCAAATCTCCCTAACAAATAAACCGTGCGTTTTGCGCACGGTTTATTTGTGCTTTTAGACCGAAAAAATATAAGCTTTGGTTGTAAAATGCCGTTTTTTGTATTTTTTTGCACAAAAAATACAAAAAACGGCCTTTCTTTTTCATTGAAAAATTGTTTTTTTTGTGGTAAACTAAGTAGGTATTAAAACATTGGCTTTGGGGGAATTGCAAATGAACTGTAATTTAGATGTTTTAAATAATTTTGGCGTTCGTTTAAACACCGTTTCGGCTTTTGGTGGCCGGAACCGGTTTGCGCCAAACAGTCGCCATTCCTCTTACCACGGGCTGCACCCTAACGAAACCTATTACTACATTACCGACGGCGAAATGCACCTGGAGTACAACGGAAAATGCTTGGTTTGCCAGGCCGGCACCATTATTTACATTCCAAACGATTACATTTACGAGCTTTACTGGGTAGATACGCCGGACGGTATTAGCGGCTGGTGCAGCGTAACATTTGAGCTTTATGACATGCAAAACAAGGTTGTTACCCTTGGGCCGGAGCCAGAAATTTTACTGGTTGACCGCCACTTTAAGCTGCTGCCAATTTTTCAACAATTGCACGATGTTTATGTAAATGACGGTATTGCCTGCCACTTTAAGTGCTACGAGCTGTTTTGGCAGCTTTCTTACCAGCTTAAAATGCTAACCACCAAAAACAATTTAAAAAGCGAGTACAACAAAATTTACAAAGGCATTTTGTATTTAGAGCAGCACTTTACGCAAGATGTTGGGCCGGATGAGCTGGCCGAAATGTGCGGCCTTAGCGTTTGCTATTTTCGCCGGCTTTTTCGCCAGTATAAAGATATGTCGCCGGTAAAATACCGCAACCTGCTGCGAATG
>URRK01000163.1 GCA_900550315.1 uncultured Oscillospiraceae bacterium
AAATTGCAAAACAGACCGGGTTTGAAAATTCGGCTTATTTTTGCAGAATTTTCAAAAATAAATTTGGCAGATCACCCGGCCAAAGCAGGTAATCAAAGTTTTGTGCAATACAAACCCACTTTTGTGTATTGAACTGTTTTAAAGCAGCTTATATACTGGTACACAAAGGCGGGTTTGCTTTTTTACACGGCAAAACAGCCTTAAATTTTTAGGGGGAAATGTTTTATTATGAGCGATTTTTTGCTTGGCTGTAACTATTGGGACAGTGCCTCGGGTACCGATATGTGGAAAAATTGGGATGAATCGGTGATAAAGGCCGATCTTGCCGCACTGAAAAAAATAGGGGTAAAGCACCTGCGCGTTTTTCCAAACTGGCGGGATTTTCAGCCGGTAGATAAATATTTAACCTACCAGGGTGCACAGCGTGAATATTTTGTGCCAAAGGGTGCCGAGTGTGAAGCGCCGGATTATGTTGATAAAAAAATGATTCGGAGATTTAAGCGGTTTGCGGAAATTGCGAACAGTTACGAAATGGAGCTTACCGTGTCGCTGCTTACCGGGTGGATGAGCGGTCGATTATTTTTTCCGCCGGCCTTGCAGAATAAAGGCCTGTTGACCGACGACGAAGCATTAACGCTGACCAACCGCTATGTAACAAAGCTGGTTAATGAATTTAAAAGTATTCCCAATATTGTAATGTGGGATCTCGGGAACGAGTGCAATTGTATTGAGCGGGTTTCCTCAAGGTTTGCGGCGTATAATTGGAGTGCAGCGGTTCGAAACGCAATTCGGGCAGCAGATCCCGAAAGGCCAATTGCTTCCGGTATGCATGCACTTTCGGCAGAGGATGACGGCGGGAATTACTGGTTTATAAAAGACCAAGGGGAGCTTTGCGACCTGCTTACTACACACCCGTACCCCTCGCCAACCATTCATAACGATATTGAGCCAATGAACCAAATGCGCAGTACCATTGTGCCAACGGCGCAAAGCGAACTGTACGCCGGCGTTTCGGGAAAGCCGTGTATGATTCAAGAACAGGGTTGCTTTTCGGAAACCTTAGGCAACGAAACAGCTGCAGCCGACTTTTTGCGCGTGAACGCTATTTCTGCCTGGGCCAATAACCTTAAGGGCTACTTGTGGTGGTGCGGCATGGAGCACGAATTGCTAACCGAGCCGCCGTACTCCTGGAGTATGATAGAACGGAATTTAGGCCTTTTAAAGGTGGATCGGTCGCCAAAAGCGGTTGGCAAGGAAATGCTAAAGGTATCAAAGCTTATTGAAGTTCTGCCTAATATTCAACCAAAGCGTACCGACGCCGTTTGTGTGCTGCCTAAGGGCGCCCGGCAGGATAAGGCCATTGTGGCGTATATTCTTGCCAAGCAAGCCGGAATAAACCTTTCTATTATTAATTGTTGTGATGATTTGCCAAAAACCAATATTATTATTTTTCCCGGCTGCTGCGGCGGCGCTTTTGTTAATAAAGAGGATTATGACAAGCTGTTTGAAAGGGTAGAGCAGGGCGCGTCGCTTTATGTTTCGGCGTTTAACGCGCAGTTTTGCGAGTTTGAGAAAAAATTTGGCCTACGTTCGCTTGGAATGGCCAAAAAGCAAAAACAGCACACGGCGCATTTTCCGTTTGGAAGCATTGAATATTTTAACGAAAAAGAAATTTTGCTTGAAGCAAACGGGGCCGAGGTGCTGGCAGTGAACGAGGAGGGCAACCCCGTTTTTACCAAGCACAGGCTGGGTAAAGGGTTTGTTTATTTGCTGAATTTTGGCTTAGAGCAAATTGCGGCCGAAAGGTATAACGCTTACGATGAAAGCTTTGGCCTTTACAAGGTTTACCAATTAATTGAAGCAGTTGAAAAAGCCGCCGATGACTATTTAATTAGAATAAACGACCCGTGTATTGGGGTTACCGAAAGCGCGTGTCAGGACGGTTACATTGTTACCGCCGTTAATTACAGCAACAAAACCGTAGCTTTAAATTATAGCGTAAAAAAGGGGTATGTTGTTGAAATAATATACGGTAACAGCAGCAATTTAAGGGGCTGCGACGCTACTATTTTTAAGGTGAGCAAGGGGTTAGGTTGACACTTGCAAAACCGGCAAAAAACTGCTATATTGCCCTTTTAGGCAGACTTACTTGTATGCTTTGGGTGAGCAGCTTTTTTAAAACGGTACTTTAAACAAAAAACAAAAAAGCAACGGTAGGTATTGTTAGGTACTTGCCGTTCCTTTTTGTGACTGAGCAACGAAATTACACAATAGAAACTGTTTTATGAAGTGTTGCTGCACAACATGAAGCAGCGGCAATGCTGCCATGAGGTACTCGTTTTCGGCTCGCTTGAAGCAAAGCACAGTTATTTTTCGGGCAAAGATAATATCGTTATTCATGGGCGCAAGCCACTTCGTTTTTCATACACCGTTAGGTTTGCTTCATTTGAAAAGGGCACTTAAGTTTAATGCTTAAGTGCCCTTTTTGGCGCGCTTGGAGGGACTCGAACCCCCGACCCACTGCTTAGAAGGCAGTTGCTCTATCCACCTGAGCTACAAGCGCAAACAATTTTTTGTAACAAACAAAAACGAAAAGACTGCAATGGGCCTTTTCGTTTGGAGCGGGTGATGGGAATCGAACCCACACAGCCAGCTTGGAAGGCTGGAATTCTAGCCATTGAACTACACCCGCATACTTTTACAACAGCAATTATTTTAACATATTAAAGGCCAGTAGTCAAGCCTTTTTGCAAAAAAATATAAAATGCCTCCACGGCTTAATTTTAAAAGTCTTTTTAAAACAAAACCGCCCTTAAATAAACGCCTAAAAATATTATTTTGGTAACGGCTTGAAAAACGCACAAATTTTATGTAATTAGACCAAAACTTAAAATGTGATACAAAATAATTCCAAGCAATACGCTGAATTTCGCCCAAAAAACAGCTTGTTAATTGTATTTATCTTGCAAAAATGGTATAATTTTTATTGCAAAAAAAATTATTTTAGCTTTAAATGTTTAAAAAGTGTAAAAATAGGTTTGACAAGGGGCCGGCTTAAAGTGTACAATTCTTTTTAGAAGCAAACACAGCGCTTTATTTTAAAAGTAACACAAAATGCCCCTTTTTGCCTTAGCAAATTTAAAAATTTGCTGCGTGGTTTGAAAAGGGGGCTTTGCAGTGACGCTGTTACTTTACGCAGAGGTTAATATTGTTTGTGTTATTTTGCTGGGAATTATGGCTGCAAAGTCACTGTTTTCCAGCTATAGCGGCACGGTTAAGGATAAAGCCTTTACCGCCTCGCTGTGGTTTGTAATGTTTTGGTCGGTGTTTGATGTTTTAGAGCGCCTGGCCGAGAATTTACCGCCGGTAAAAAATATTCCCTTGCTATACGGGTTAAATCTGCTTTATTTTATTTGTTTTGGCGCTGCGGCCTTTTGCTGGTTTTGTTACGCCGAAATAATTCAAAATAAAAAAATCTTAAAAAATAAAAAACGCCGGGTGGCCTTTGCTGTTCCGCTTGCGGCGTTGGTGGTTTTGCTGGTGGCCTCTTGCTTTACCGGCTGGGTTTTTTATGTAGACGCCAGTGGCGTTTACCACCGCGGCCCGCTGTTTTTTGCGCAGGCTGCTGTGGTGTACGGGTATGTTTTTGCAACTATTGTGCAGGGCTTTTACCGGGCAAACCACCAAACCTACTTTGCCAGTAAAAACGAGCTGATAACCATTTCAATTTGCTCGGTTGCCATTATGGCTTGCGGGCTGCTGCAGCTTTTTATACCAAATTTTCCGCTGCTTATTGCCGGCGTTACCGTTTCGGTGCTAATTAAATTTACAAACTCTTTAAAGCTAATGATATTATTAGACCCTTTAACCGGTATTCCAAACCGGCGGGAGTTGCTTACCACCCTGGCCGCCGAAATGAAAGCCGTAAAACCGGGGCAGGAGCTTTATTTTTTATTTATTGATGTAGATTGCTTTAAGCAAATTAACGATTCCTGCGGGCACACCGAGGGCGACCGCATTTTAAGCAAGGTTTCGGCCGCTATTAAAGATTT
>URRK01000164.1 GCA_900550315.1 uncultured Oscillospiraceae bacterium
ACCCCGTTTTTTATTCCTTTTATTGAAAGCCCT
Organism: uncultured Oscillospiraceae bacterium; assembly: GCA_900550315.1. GTDB lineage: Bacteria > Bacillota > Clostridia > Oscillospirales > Acutalibacteraceae > UMGS1279. The sequence continues at coordinate 34 of URRK01000164.1, forward strand.
AAAAAGCTGCGCCGCGCACAGTATTGCTACCTTTTAGCCCTGTGTAACAGCTTTATGAAGGAGCCAAACACCGCGCGGCAGCTGTTGCAGGAAAGCCTTGCCAAAAACAGCGAGAACCTGTTGGCCCTTAGCTTTTTAAAATTTGGTTTTCCGGGTTAAAGCCCGTTGGCTCGGGCCGGTAAAAATTTAGCCGCGGCGCCCGCTGCCAAGGTTAGCCCTAAGCTGGCCCGGGCAAAGGAAAAATAACAGCCCTTTGGGCTGGCAGCTTTGTACGCCGCAAGCCTTAGGCGGCCGTACCAAAAGTGTTAAAAATTTTGGAGCAGGGGGAGCGGCCGCGCTCCTTGTGTATAAAATACCCTTGGGGCGGGCGTTTAAATCGGCCAATCAATTTAATTCACCAATTAAAACAGCTTCATTTTACAAAAACAAAAAATCAACCGCGCAGCACCGGTAAACCGGGTTGCTGTGCGGTTGATTTTTAAAGTTTGGGCTTATTTTTAAAAGGGTTACTGTAAAGCGTCTACAAAAGCGGCAATGGCGTCGCCGTTTTTGCGGTCAAAATCAAACGGCTTTTGCAGCATGGTCCAGGTTTCGGGGTGGGTGGCGGTGTCGCCCGGCTGCATAACGCGCTGCTCCGAAAGGGTCTCAATTTCAATAAACAGGCCGCAGCAGTAGGTTTCCATAGAAACGCCGCCGTCCGGGTAGCGGCCGGTGGGGTGGTTTTGGGCGTACTGCTTTTTAAACACGCTGTTTTGCAGGGCGTAATAAACCGTGCCGCGGTTTAGGTCAAAACCCAGCTTAAAGGGGTCGGGCCTTTTGGGGTTTTGCTTTACGGTAACAAAGTTTTTGCCAAAGTAAATGCGCTCGTCTGAAATATCGTCGTAAGACCAAATAGAAATAACCCGGTTGTGCAGCAGGCCGGTGTTGTTTTGGTTGGTGGGAATAATCAGCGTGCCGTTTTGGTTGCACACCGAAAGCGCCCAAAGCGAAAGATCCTGCGGTTTAGCGCCAATGTTTTTCATTTGGTGCAGCACCTTCATTTCCGGCTTTTCCGGGTCCATATTAAGCTCAAAGCCCATGGCAAGGCCGTTTTGGGTTTGCGGATTTTGGGTTAGGCGAACGCCGTTTTCAGTAAATTCGTAGGTTACCGGCTCGCAGTCGGGGTAGTAGGTGTTTGGCATTACCTCGGGCGAGGCCCAAAGCCGGTGCCCGCCGTAGTTGTTCCAGGTGGCGCCGGGGTAAAAGTGGGCGTCCATTTGCGTGTTTTGAATGGGCTCAAATTCGTCTTTTTTGGTGCACATTACATTTTCGCCCCCAACAAAGCCGAAAAATACAATGCGCGGGCCAAGGTCTACGGTTGCAATCGCTTCAATAATCCCGTTAGAAAGCTTTACGCATTTACCGTAGTTTTTAAATTCTGTTACGCTTTTGGTTACCATGAATAATATCCCCTTTATTCTTGTTTATTCTTGCCGCGGCCCCAAAGCGGGCTTGCGGTGTTTAAAAATATTTTAACAGGCAGTCAAACGGATTTTTATCTTATTGGCCCGCCCGCTAAAAGCGGTTGTAATGTTTGGCGGGTGTAAGAACCTCCCGCCCTTTGCCGGCGCCGGCAGCAGTTTAATTTTTGGCTTAGCCCTACGGCTGCGTGCGCCATGGTTATAACCCGGCGCCCGGCGCGCGTTTTAAAACGCAGCGTATTTAATATTGAACGGCCGGCACTGTTGTTGAACCGCCGGTACTAAATTAAAAGGTTTTAAACAGCTTGGTGGTGTAATCGGTTTTGCCGCGGGTGGGCTTTTGCAGCATCATAGAATAAACATCTCCGCAGCGGGCCTCTAACAATGCCAGCTGCTCGGCGTAGTCGCCCAAACGCTCAGCCTCTTTTAACGAGGCAATAAGCGGAACGGTTGCCTTCTTGTGCGCTAATGAAAGCACCTCGGCGCCGGTTTGGTTCATGCCAAGCACCCGGCAGTAGGGCACCGGCCGCTGCTGCATGCCAAAGCCAATGCCCAAATAGCCGCAAAGCCCAATGCGGCGGATCCGCGCAAAAGAGTACCGCTTGGATTTTACCGCTTCGTAAATTTCCTGCAAAGTAGCGTAAGAGTTTGCCGCAATGCTCAGCTTGTTGTGTAAGCCTTCGGAAACATCGGGAATTCGCTGCAGCTGCGCGGCGGTTGCCGTGCGCAGGTAGGTTACAATGGCGCGGTCTAAGTAGTCTATGCTGGCAATTTGCCCAGTTTGCAGGGCGTGCTCTACCGCGGCAAGGCTGGCGGCGGGTAAAAAGGCCTTGTATTCCCCCCCGGTGCGAATGCGTTCCCGCAGCAGGGGGGCCGAGGCCAGATTTTTAAAAGAACTTGCACTGTTGTGCCCCGGGCCAATGCGCTTTACGCAAAAGGGCGTAATAGGGCTTTGCAGCGCCTGCAAAGCGGCGCAGTATTCAACGCCTAAAATATCGTTCGGGTTTTGCAGCAGGGTAAGGTCGGCCGCCGGGTTTATTAAGCCAACGGCGTTTTGCCGTGCGGTGGCAAAGGGCAGGCCCTTTTGCAGCTGCTCTTTTAACGCAGTTTTGTAAAGCCCCGTTTCCAGCAGGGCGGCAATGGCGTTAATTTGTTTCATATTGCCGTTTTCGCTGCCAAAGCAAAGACCCTGCACAACGCCAAGGCTGTGCAGCAGGCCAACGGCGCCGCGCGCAAAAAACATGGCGGTAGAAAGGCTGTAAGGCGCCGGCAGCTCAATAACAAGGTCGCACCCGCATTCTACCGCGGCGCGCGCCCGCGCGAATTTAGAAAGCAAAGCCGGCTCCCCGCGCTGCACAAAATTGCCGCTTAAAACGCAAACAACGGCGTTATACTGCTGCTTAATTTGGCTTATTAGGTGCAAATGCCCGTAATGCAGCGGGTTAAATTCGGCAACCAGGCCGCAAATTTTCAAGGCCGGCCCCCCTTTACAAATTATTCACCGAAAAATACTTGCAATAAAGTTAAAATTATAGTATGATAATTAAGTAAAAAACCGGGCGGGTGTTGCGCCCGTGCCGCAAATAGAACGGCACTTATTATAATACACGAATTGCACCGCCGGTGCAAGGGCTTTTTTACCTTAATTTTTGCCGTTGAGAGGATGTATTAATTTTTATGAAAATTTTAGTAATCAACGCCGGCAGCTCTTCTTTAAAGTATCAGCTGATCGACATGGAAACCAAAACCGCCCTGGCCAAGGGTAACTGCGAGCGTATTGGCGCAGAATCGGTTTTAACCCACAAAACGGCCGACGGCCGCAAAACCGTGCTGGAGCAGGCCATGCCAACGCACAGCGAGGCCTTTAGTGCTGTAATTAATTGTTTGACCACGGGCGAGGGCAAGGTAATTGAAAGCCTGAAAGAAATTTCGGCCGTTGGGCACCGTGTGGTGCAGGGTGGCGCAAAGTTTGCAAAGTCTATGCTGGTAAACGATGAAGTTTTAGCCGAAATTGAGGCGCTTAGTCCGCTGGCCCCGCTGCACAACCCGGCCAATGTGCTGGGGATTCGGGCCTGCTCGGCCGTTTTAGGCAAAGAGGTGCCGCAGGCAGTAGTGTTCGACACTTCTTTTCACGCTACCATGCCGCCCAAGGCCTACCTCTACGGCGTGCCCTATGAGTACTACGAGAAGTATCACATCCGTCGCTACGGCTTCCACGGCACCAGCCACCGCTTCGTGTCCGCGCGCGCGCTGGAAGTGCTCGGCCTCAAGGACAAGCCCAGCAAGATCGTCGTCTGCCATCTGGGCAACGGCTCTTCCCTGAGCGCCTGCGTGGACGGCAAGTGCTTTGACACGTCCATGGGCCTGACGCCTCTGGAGGGCGTCCTCATGGGCACCCGCTCCGGCGACCTCGATCCCGCCGTGGTGGAGTGCATCGCCAACAACGAGCACCTCACCCCCAGTGAGACGCTCAACGTGCTCAACAAAAAGAGCGGCCTGCTCGGCCTTTCCGGCGTTTCCAGCGACATGCGCGACGTGCGCTCCGCCGCGG
>URRK01000165.1 GCA_900550315.1 uncultured Oscillospiraceae bacterium
TTTATAAACGCCAGCCCTAAGCCCAAAAACACGGTTAGCGGCGCATTGCTAACCGACCTTGCCCGCTTTTTAAGGCCGCAGCCGGCGCCACCGGTGTTTCGGCTGCCAAACGCCGAGCCAAACCCAAAAACGCTAAAAGCGCTTGCCGAATACCGCGCGGTGGTGCTGGCTTTTCCGGTTTATTTAGACGCCCCGCCCGCACACCTGCTTGCCGCCTTAAACCCGCTTGACAGCGCGCTTTTGCCGGGTACCCCGGTTTATACCTTGGTAAACTGCGGCTTTTACGAGGGGCAGCAAACCGCCGGCTGCCACCGCGTAATTCAAAATTGGTGCCAAAAAAATGGGCTTTGCTACGCTGGCGGAGTTGGCATTGGCGGGGGCGGCAGCGTTTGGCTTTTAAAGCGGGTGCCGCGCTTTTGCTGGCCGCGCCGCGGAATTGATACCGCCCTAAACGCCCTTGCCACCGCCGCCAAAGCCGGCGGCCCATTGCCGGTTGTTTACACCACGGTAGATTACCCGCGCTTTTTTTACCTAACAGGCGCCGAGCTTAGCTGGAACAAAAAAGGCCGCCGCAACGGGCTTAGCCCGGCCGATTTAAAAAAGCCCCGCACCCCTTGCTAAAACTTTAAAATTTTGTTCTTGCTAAAACTTCAAAATCCCGTTCCCTTTTGAAGTTTAAATTTAAGCCCTTTTAAACCTGCCGTTCAGCTTTTTTCTTTATTCTTAAAAATTTGCCTTGCCGCAATAAACTGCCCCCAAAAGCGTTAAGCTTTTGGGGGCAGAACTAATTGTTGGGTAATTCTTAAAATGCCGCGGCTTTTACGAATTTAAAATAAGCCGCATTAGCAAAACCGCCTCTTTCAGCGTTACTTCGCCGTCCTCGTTATAATCGCAATTGGCGGGAACATTGCCGTACCAGCCGGCCAAATACTGCGCCAGCCGCGCCGCGTCGGCCAGGTCCAGCTCGCCGTTTCCGCTTAGGTCGTAATGCTCAAACTCGGCGGCGTAAATGGGGGCTTCAACCTCTTTGTTACATTCGCTGCAATAGCCAACCCTGGTGCCGTTTGCCGTTGCGGTTGGCGCCTTGCGAACCGTTACCCCGTGAAAATGGTGTGCCGACAGCTCAAACCGCCCGCACTCGGCACAAGCGGTGCTGTGAAAATTCCCGTCCACGCTTTCAGCAGCCGAAAATTGGTGCTTATGGCCGGCGGTGCTTTGCTGGTTAAAGGCCATTTTCTGTACCAGGCCGTTTTCGCCCAGCACAAGGGTATCTACCGTGCCGTTGCTGTTTTGGTGGGTAAAGGTCCAGCCCGTACCGGCGGCGTAGGTAATTTCGTTCAGGCCAATGTCGTTCATAGCGTACGGCGGCAGCAAAAATTTGCCGGTTTGTTTGTTGTAGCACTTGGCGGTGGTTAAATCAAACCCATTTAAGGCAAAGTACTTTTCAACTGCTGCCTTGGCGGTTTCAAGTTCAAAAACGCCTTCGGTATCCCACCACTGCGGGTACAGCGCAACGCTTAGCACGGCGTCTACATTCTCGGCCGTAACGGCCCCGTTGTAGGCAAAGGATTTTTTGCTGTCAAAGGTTAGGCTAAAATCGTACAGGGTGCTAAGCTTGTTTTGCGCCTTAAACCACTTAAACCCGTTTAGCTTGTTGCTTTTTTGGCCAAAAAGCGTTAGCTGAAAATCGCGGGTAAGGTCCTCGTTTTCTTCGTTCTCCTCCGGGCAATACCATTCAGAGTAGCAAACAAATTCCTCTCCCTTATCGGTTTTCACTACGCCGTAGCCCGAGCCAAAACCGGCGCCGCGGTCCTCGTAGGCAACAACCTTGTGCTGCTCGGTTTTGTCGCCGTTTTTCAGGGTAATAAACAGCTCGTTTTCACCGCTGATCTGCACGGTGTAGGGGCTTTCGGCCACGGTGTACGCCAGCTCGGCCGTTACGCCCAAAAAGCTAACCCGAGTTTTGTAATTGCCCGGCTCTGTGTTTTTAAAATCGGTAATATCCAGCCCGTATTCCTGCCCAAAGCGAAAACCAAAATCCTCAAACTTTTGGGTCTGACCGTTTTTAAAGGTAACCTCAAAACAAAAATATTCACCGGAATACCACTCATTGGGGGGAACCGCCCGCTTTAAACTGGCCTTTAGCTCTTTTACCGGGGTTTCAACCACCAAAACCGGGCAAGAGTAATTTTTGCCGGTAACAAAAACGGTAAATTCGTGCTTTCCCGCTCTCCACGGGTTTTGAGAGGTCTGATTGCTGGAGGCAAAAGCATTTACGCCAAATTCGTTGTAAAAATCGTCAGCCGAAACAGTTTTAACCTGCCCGTTTTTTAAGGTTACGGTAAATTGCGGCTTAAAGCTGTAAAAATAGTACTCGTAAAAACCGTTATTGTTGTAGCCGCCGGTGTTTTCAATCAGCGGTCGGGTGGCGTTAACGGTAACCGTTTTAATCGGGCTTTCGGTAATGGTTACCTTGCAAATGCAGCTTAGCCCGCCGGCCTCAACCGTAAATTCGTGCTCGCCAACGCCCCACACATTCTCGTCAGACTGATTGCTTTTTTCGGTAATTGAAACCCCAAAGGTGGAATAGAACATATTGTACGAGGCGCTTTTGGTTTGCAGGTTACCCTCGTCATCCTCGTAGGTTACGGTAAACACCGGCTCAAAATCGGTAAACGAATAGCCATGAAAGCTGCCGTTATAATACCCTAGCGAATACTCAACAAGCTGCTTGGTAGCAGTGGCGGTAATGCTTTTAAAGTTGTTTTTGGTAACGGTTACCGTGCAGCTTTTTGTAATGCCGGCAACGTTAACGGTAAAGGCGTGAGCGCCCTCGCCCCATTCGTTTTCGGCCGATTGGTCGCTCCCGGTGCTGTAATTAAAGCCAAATTTATTGTAAAAATCCTGGGCCGATACCGTTTTGGTTTTGCCGTTTTTCAGCGTTACGGTAAACTCCGGCTCGAACGATTCAAAATGGTATTCGTAATAGCCATGATAATCTCCGCCCGTTTTAAGCAAAACCTTTTTGCGGGCAGTAACCGTAAAATCGGTAATGGGGTTCTCGGTAATTTCAACCTCGCAGTTAACCCGCAAGCCTGCAAAAATAACCGTAACGGTGTGCTTGCCTACGCCCCATTCCCCCTGCTGTTGGGAATCTACAGTAGAATAAGAAAAACCGTATTTTTCCTGCAAATACATGGCAGGAACGGTTTCCTCGGCGCCGGTTTTTAGCTTAACGGTGAACATAGGGTTAAAGGCAAAAAAAGAATATTCGTAATATCCGGCCGCGTTAAAATATCCACCGGTTTTTTCTGTCACCCGGTTGGTAACGGCAACGGTAAAGCTTTCAACCGGGTTTTCGGTAACTGTAACCGCACAGCTTGCCGTAAGGCTGCCCAGCTTTACCGTAAATTCGTGGTCACCCTGTCCCCACTCGTTTTTGGCTGATTGATCGCTCCGGGCGTCGTAATAAAACCCAAACCGATTATACAGCTGCGCGTAAGGAATTGTTTCGGTGCCGCCGTTTTTCAGCGTTACGGTAAACTCCGGCTCGAACGATTCAAAATCGTATTTGTAATACCCGGCGTCATTAAAATCACCGCCAACCTTTTCTACCAGCTGATTTTTGGCGGTAACCGTAAAGCTTTCAATGGGGTTTTCAGTAATACTTACCCCGCAATTAAAATTGCCATAAACGCTTTTGTCGCTGTTATAAACCGTTACCCTAAAAATGTGGTTCTCCCCAACGCCCCACTCATTTTCGGGCCCTTGATCGCTGGTGCTGGAGTAGGAGTACCCGTAGGTAAAAAGCTCCTCGGGGGTAATTCCTTTCATCTCGCGGTTTATGTTAACCACAAAAACCGGCTCAAAATCGGTAAAATAGTACTCGTAAAATTGGTCTATTTCATTATAGCCGCCGGCGGTTAAAATGAAATAAGATCGGAAGAGCA
>URRK01000166.1 GCA_900550315.1 uncultured Oscillospiraceae bacterium
CTGCCCCGCTACCTCGGTAATAGAAATATTTTGAAACACCTTGCTTTGGTTTAAAACAGCCTTGTAATTTTTGTTTTGGTACTGCAAAGTGGCGTTTAGGTGGCTTTCGTATTCCTCCCGGGTGTAAAAAATGCCGTTTTCCAAAAACAAATCCTGCAGTGCAAGGCCTACGGCAGCGTTTTCGGCAAAGGCCATTTCGGTGCTGTAAATAACATCGGTTATTTTGTTTTTTTGCAAAATTTTTGTTGATTGCTCGGCCTCCCGCCGCCTTTGCGCCAAAATTTCGGCCGCCAAAGGCGCCTCTACACAGTTTCTTTTCAAAATGCTTTTTAAAAGCTCCTCACTTAAAGTAAACAGTGGTAAGGTGCAAAGCGTGCGCTTTCGGTCAAACTCCTGCTCTTGCCGTTTTTGGCAAAACGCCAAATAGGCCCGCTTGTTGTTCTGCGTAAAAATTTGCATTAACGGCTTTGCCTTTTTTAAAAGCAGGGCCGCTTTTTGTTTGTAATAGGCTACTTCGGTGCTGTTGCCGGTTAAATAATACTTGCCGCTGTTGTGGTGTTCGCCAATACATTCCCCACACAGCGCATATTTACCCGAAACATAGTTTAAATGGTGGTACGGCTCAATTTTTGCATTTTTAAAATAATAGGGCGAAACCTGCCCGGTCATATAAATGGGAATCCAGCTTTCCAGCCCCAGCATCATCTCCCGAAAGGGGCGGTCTAAATGGTGTATAATATTTAACTGCAAACCTTTTTTTAGGCAAACCGCAATGCCAAACATCCACTTTTTTCCAAATTCCAAATCTTTAGCCATGTCCTCCATCGGCATATCCGAACACATAAAAATCGGGCTGTTATCCTTAGTTAAAACGGTGGCTTTAAAAAAATCCAGCTCCCCTTTTTTCATTTGCTCTACCCCGTAATAATGCCCGCCCCTTGCTTTGTAAAACGGAATACTTGGCACCTTTATTTCATTAAATTTAATGGCCTTAATGTACTCCTGCAGGCAAAAAGAATCTAAATGCTTTAAAAAATTGTTTACTTCGGGTTGGGGCGCCGCCTTTGGGCCGCCAATTAGGTAGTGGTAAAGGGGTTCAAATAAATCGTCTGGTTCAATTTTGGCGGGTTCTGCAATGCCAAGTAGGTCTAAAAGGGGCAAAAGACCCTCACCCTTGCCGTACTTTAACAGCACAAATTTGCAAACCTTTGCGCAAAACTCCTCAGGGTCCGAAGGGCGTGCCTTGGCGTACCGTATTCTTGAAATGTGCGAAGCGTCAAACAGCATATAGCTCGCCATTTCGTTTACATTAATGTGTAAAGTAGTAATCAACCGGTTAAATTGGTTGCTAAAAGCGTTGTAATCAAACAAATCCTCGGTTGTGGCCGCGGACAAAAGCTCTTTAAAAATGCGCTGTTCGGTGTAATCGGGCAGCCCTTTTTCGGCAAACAGCTGCGCCAGCGCCCGGCTAAGTTTTTTTAGCTGTTCGCTGTTTGGCTTAGGGCAGCGTTCCCCGTTTTTGTAGCGGCTTAAAACCGGCTCAGAAATGCCCGAGCGTATTGAAAGTGTTTTTGAACTGCATTGCAGCATTTTTAAATACCCGCAAAAAAGGTTTGCAAACTTCATTTTTCTCTCCTAATTGCAACAAGATTTTTTATTTATTATATAACATTTCCACTTTGTTTTGCAAAATAATTTCCAAAACAAACATTGCTTTACCCGGTAACTTGCTTGTTATTGCCGCGTTTGTACTTTATACTAAATATAATAACTTTTCAGGAGCGTGGTTCTATGGCAATGATACAGTGCCCCGAATGTAAAAACGAGATCAGCGACCAGGCAGAAGCCTGCCCCAAATGCGGCTATGCGCTAAAAAAACAGGCAGAGCCTAATGAACAGCCGGCCGGCAAACGCAAAAAGTTTGATTATAAACACCTAATTATTGGTTTAGCCGTTTTAGTGGTGGGGTTTTTTATGCTCAATCAGGCAAGAAGTAACTCCGAAAGCACTACCAGCGGCACCCCGTCCTCTGCGCAGCCTACTGCCTCCGGTACGCAGCCGGGTACCACCCCAAGCGCTACTCCAAGCGCTGCTACCCCGGCTACCAAAAGCGGTTATGTTGTTTACAGTGACGCGAACCTTGGCCTGCAGTACGAAATTCCGGCCAACTACAAAACCTTTGCTGAAAAAGGCCTAACCTATATTGGAAAAAATATTGATGAACAAGGCGCCACGATTCCGTACGTTTTGTTGGGGTGGGACACCACCTACAAGGACCCCGCGCAGTTTTTAAACGCCTTTACGGCCGAGCTGCAAAAAACCTACAACGATGTTGCCATTACCATTGACCTGCTTTCGGGGACCATTGGCGGCCGCACGGTTTACGGCATACAGTACAGGTACACCGCAAGCGGGCACACGGTAATTGACAACCGTTACGCCACCATGGTTGGCAACAACCTTTTAATGATTGGCTCGCGCGAGGAAAATGCAAACACGCAGGAAGTAAACAATGTTGTTTCTGCCATAATTGAAACTCTAAAGGAGGTTGGCTAACATGGCAATGATTCAATGCAAAGAATGTGGAAAGGAGCTTTCCTCCGGTGCTAAATTTTGCCCCCACTGCGGCTGCCCCAATAAGGTAAGCGTTTGCCCGGAGTGCGGCTGCCCACTGCAGAAAAAAACCGCCAACAGCATTATTACCGAGAATTTAGATAAGCTTACCGGCGCAAGCTCTAAAAGCTACATAACCTTTAAAGACCTTTTTAAAGGCACTTTTAAAAAACACACCGCGCAGGAGTTGGATGAAGTTTTTGTTTGCGGCGGCCCAAAAACCACGCCGACCCTGCAACAAATTGACCCCCACCATGTGGGCGCTTGGGTGTACCTTAAAATTTTCATTTTCTTTTTAATTGCCTACATTCCAACCCGAATTGGTTTTATAACCTACGGAAACAGCAATTTCTTACCGGCCATGATTATGCTGGGTGGCTTTGCTATGCCGCTAACGGTTTTAATTTTCTTTTTTGAAATTAATGTGTTTAGAAATGTTCCCTTTTACCGGGTGGTAGAGTATTTTGTTTTGGGGGGTGCGCTCTCCCTCATTACGGCAATTTTGTTTTTCTCGCTTGATTTTAACACCGACATTTCAACCTACAGCGGCGCTTTAATGGTTGGGGTTATTGAGGAAGCTGCAAAAGCCGTAATTGTAGCCGCATTTTTGTTTCGGGATAAAAAATGCCAGTACATTTTAAATGGTTTGCTCATTGGCGCGGCGGTTGGCGCCGGCTTTGCCGCCTTTGAAACCGCCGGTTACATTTTAAATTACGGGTTAAAAAGCGGCCTTGCTGCCATGCTGCAGGTAATTAGAATACGCGGCTTTTTGGCGCCGGGCGGGCATGTTGCCTGGGCGGCTATTGAGGGCGCGGCTTTAATGTTTGCCAAAGGGTTTGATACGCTAAGTAAAAAGCATTTAAACGATAAACGCTTCTTGCTGGTTTGCATTATTCCCATTGTACTGCACGGGGTTTGGGATATGCCAATTAATTTACCTTACTACGGCCTACCTATTATTTTAACCGTGCTGGCCTGGCTGGTAATTATTTACTTTATTAACTTGGGGCTAAAGCAGGTGGATGACGCCAAAGAATTGGAAAAAGCCAAAGCGGCTGCTGTACCTGCCGCACTGCCAATGCAGGAAGCCGAAGGAAACCAACCCCAAACCCCAACCGAGTAGTTCCCCGGCCAAGTAGCTTTAGCCAAAAACCGCTTTAAAGCAGCGGACAAAGCGCTTGTCCACTGTCCCTTAAAAGTCTGCATTTAAGCACTTGGCATTAAGAACTCGGTATTTAAGCGCTTAGGCCGGGCAACCGTCTTTTACGGCGGCAGCGTTTGTTTTTAAATTATCTTAATACCACGCGCAG
>URRK01000167.1 GCA_900550315.1 uncultured Oscillospiraceae bacterium
AGGTTTTAGCCTTTTCGCTTGTTTGGAAGCTGCTGGTGCCAACCGTTTTGGTGCTGGTTGGCGTTAAAATTATTTTTAGCTCCCTGTTTTCTGCCAAATGGCGGCAGATAGAGCAGCTAAATAGCCGCGTAAAAGGGCAAAAATGCGGCACGGCTGTTTTTTCAGGCAGCGAGCTGAACTTTTCGGGTGAGGTGTTTGAGGGCACCACACTTACCGCGGTATTCGGCGGGGTAGAGTGCGACCTGCGCGGCGCTATTATTAACCACGACTGTGTGGTGAACGCAACGGCCATTTTTGGCGGGGTAGATATTTTTGTGCCGGAGGGTGTTTTGGTTAAAACCTATTCCACCGCGTTTTTTGGCGGCGTTGGCGAAAAGAAAAGGCCGCAGCCGGCAGCCGGTATGCCAACCCTTTACATAAACGCAACCTGCCTGTTTGGCGGGGTAGATATTAAATAGTTTTTTTGGAGGCTTTTATGTTAAAAATTGAGCACTTAACAAAAACTTACGGCAGCAAAAAGGCGGTAGACAACCTAAGCCTGCACATTGCTCCCGGCGAAATTTACGGGTTTATTGGCCACAACGGGGCCGGCAAAACAACAACCCTTAAAAGCGTTGTTGGCATTTTGCAGTTTGAGCAGGGCGAAATTTACATTAACGGCAAAAGTATTCGGCAAAACCCGTTGGCCTGCAAGCGGGAGCTGGCCTATATTCCCGATAATCCAGATTTGTACGAATACATGAACGGCCTAAAATACCTAAACTTTATTGCCGATGTTTTTGGAATTGATTTTGCCCTGCGGCAGCAGCACATTGCCTACTACGCCAACCTGTTTGAATTAACAAACGATTTGGCACAGCCCATTGCCGCCTACTCCCACGGGATGAAGCAAAAGCTGGCCATTATTGCCGCCTGGCTGCACGAGCCGCGGCTAATTATTATGGACGAACCGTTTGTAGGCTTAGACCCCAAAGCCGCGCACCTGTTAAAGGGCCTAATGCGGGAGGTTTGCAACAACGGCGGCGCTATTTTCTTTTCCACCCATGTGCTGGAGGTGGCTGAAAAGCTGTGCGATAAGGTTGCCATTATTAAAAACGGCCGACTTATTCGTTCCGGCACTATGGAGGAGGTTAAGGGCGACGACTCCTTAGAGCAGGTATTTTTAGAGCTGGAGGGTGGGGTATGTTAAAAATTTTGCTGCGTAAGCAAATGGGCGAAATTTTTCGCAGCTATTATTACAATGCTAAAAAGAACAAGGCGCGCTCCAAGGCTGCTACCGCCGCTTACATAGTGCTTTTTGTGTTGCTTATGGTGCTGGTGCTGGGCGGAATGTTTACTCTGCTTTCGCTTTTTTTGTGCGGGGCAATGCTGGCTGCAAAAATGCAATGGCTCTACTTTGCAATCATGGGGCTTTTAGCCATTTTGCTGGGCGTTTTTGGCAGCGTGTTTAACACCTACGCTGGGCTTTATTTGGCAAAGGATAACGACCAGCTGCTTTCGTTACCTATTCCGGTAAGGGATATTATTGCCTCGCGCCTGTTAAGCGTTTACCTAATGGGTCTAATGTATTCCGGCATTGTACTGCTGCCGGCTATTGTGGTTTACTGGGTTTTGTCGCCCTTTAGCTTGGCTGCGCTGTTGGCGCCGCTGTGGTTTTTGGTGCTAATCTCGGTTTTTGTGCTAACGCTTTCCTGCCTATTGGGCTTTGTGGTAGCAAAAATCAGCCTAAGGCTTAAAAATAAAAGCTTTATTACGGTGTTGGTTTCGCTTTTGTTTTTTGGCGCATACTACTTTTTTTACTTTAAGGCGCAAACCCTTATTGAGCAGCTGCTGGCAAACCTTGCGGCTTACGGCGGCGCCATTCAGGGCAAAGCCTACCCGGTTTATTTAATTGGTAAAGCCGGGGAGGGCAATTTGCCCGCCATGCTTGCGGTTTCGGCCGTTGTGCTGGCCTTGTTTGCCCTTACCTGGCGGCTGCTTGCCCGCAGCTTTATTAAAATTGCAACCACGCCGGGCAGCGCGGCCAAGCGGGCAGTTAAAGGCGGCGTTGCTCAAGGGCAAAAAACCGTTAACGGCGCACTTTTTGGCAAAGAGGTTCAGCGCTTTACCTCCAGCGCGAATTACATGTTAAACTGCGGGTTTGGCATTTTGTTTTGCCCCGTAGGCGGGGTAATGTTTTTGCTAAAGGGTAAAGACCTTGTTACCGTTTTGCAAATGGCGTTAGGGCTGCGTGCCAGTACGGTGCCCGTGCTGCTGGCCGGGGTTATTTGCCTGCTCTCGGTAATGAACAACATGGCGGCGCCCTCCATTTCGTTAGAGGGCAAAACCCTTTGGCAGCTGCAAAGCCTGCCGGTGCGCCCGTGGCAGGTTTTAAGGGCTAAGCTGCTGCTGCAGCTTACCTTTACGGCAATACCCGTTTTGTTTTGCCTGCTTTGTACGCTGGCGGCTTACCGCTACACGCCGCTGCAATTTGCGCTAACTGCTTTGGCGGTACTGCTTTTTGTGCTGCTAACTGCCCTGTTCGATTTATTCTTAGGGCTAAAAATGCCCAACCTTACCTGGACGAACGAAACAACGCCCATTAAACAAAGCGCCAGCGTTGCTTTGGCGCTGCTGGCCGGCTTTGCGTACCCGGTGTTGGTGCTAGCGGGCTACTTTTTACTAAGCGGATTTATTGGCGGCACGCTTTATTTGGGGCTTGCAGCGCTGCTTAGCTTGGCCCTTTGCCTACCGCTTTTTGGCTGGCTTAAACGCCGGGGCGGGGCGGTATTTGCCGCGTTGTAGAAAAACACCAAAACACCGAAAAAGCGTTAAACGATGTTTATAACAGTCATTCCAAAACCGCAAGCGGGTATACCGTAACACAAAAAATTATGTGTGCGAAAGCTGTTCCGGCCGTCCCCACCGGGATAAATGCTTTAAGGGACAGCATGAAAACAGAAAGATCAAATTATCTCAGGCAATGGCAAAACAAAAAGAAAAAGCCAAACAGCTTATAGCGTTCAATGACGGTATTATGCTGCGGATGAACCGTTCCAAACAGGTCGAGGGAGCCTTTAGTGTACTGAAGAAAGGCTATGCTTTTTGCAGATTTTTAACCAGAGGAAACCACAAGACACAAACGCAGTTTTTGTTGTTCAGCTTTGCCTTTAACATCCGAAAGCGTTGTAACCGACTGAATTCCGGGCGTTTTCATATGCCTTTATTTGAAAAGATAATTGCTTAAACCGAGTAAAAAGTAAATATTTTCATGAAAAAAGAAGGCATTTTTTATACCCTCTGTGTGTTTTTTGCAAAAAACTAAAAAATCTTTCAACATTTTAACAGTTTACAAACATTCAGGGCTGCCGCTCGCGATTCTTTCGCCTTTGCGACAGCCCCTTTTTTAGAACCGTTACATTTTATAAATTTTTCCAAACAGCTCTTATTTTATATTTTGGTGGGTGTTTAATATTTTAGCTGGTAAGCTGTTTTGCCCACCCAAGTTAAATTTAAGACTTTTAAACCTCGGGCACGCTTTTACGGTAATGACCCGGGGTGCAGCCGGTAATGCCTTTAAAAACGCGGCGAAAATAGGTGTCCGACTCAAAGCCCAGCAGCTCGGCAATTTCTGCAATCGGGCGCTCGCGGTCCCGTATTAGCAAATAGGTGGCGCGGGTAACGCAGGCGCGGTTTTTGTAGGCCACCGGGGTAAGCCCCGTGCTTAGTTTAAAACATTCGTAAAACCGCGAGGGACTAAGGTGGCACAGCCCGGCCAAAAACGGCACCGAAACACTGCCGCTTAAATTTAAATTCATGTATTCCACCGCGTTGGCAATACGGCGGTCGTATTGCGGGGCCTGCTTTTTACAAAGCCGGGGCAGCAGTTCAGCCAACAGGCGGTAAAAAATGCTAAGCACCTGCAGCTGCTC
>URRK01000168.1 GCA_900550315.1 uncultured Oscillospiraceae bacterium
GATCCTCACCGTCTTTAATGTCGAACATCTTGCGGATTTCTCTCGGAATGACGATACGGCCTAATGTATCTACCGGGCGAACCATACCTGTTGCTTTCATAACAATAACACCCCTATTAAAATTTGCCGGCTTGAAAGAAAAGCAGCACTTACAGCCTTTTGTTTTACCGCCAAAAAGCGGTACTCCCAAGCCTGTATCTGCATTATACCGCAAGGCATGACAAAAGTCAACAACTTTTCTAATATTTTACAGTTTGGTAATATTTTGAGCGGTTTTTCGGGGCAGTCAGACAAACTTTGACAGCTTTATTTTGTGAATTTACCATTTTTGGCGCGGCAACCCCCGAAACAGGGCGGCGTTTTCTTTACGATAAATGAATAGAAAGGCGGTTCATTTAGCGGTTTGTTTACCCATGGCGATTAAAGCGGTAATGGCCAACTAAAAGCCGGCACATGGCTTTAATTGGTACTGCCTGGATTCACAAAATTGCATTCTAACCTGCAGGCAAACATAATTTCACCGTTTTGGTTTTGCCCCTTGGCCAAAAATCCACTCTCGCCCTTTTCGTAAAAAAGGTGCAGCCGGGTTCCCAGCACAACCTCCTTACGGTAATCTATTTGAAAGGTTTTTAGCGGCAGCGGCCCGGTCGGGTGAATCGCGTTTAAAACATAGTTGGCGTACTTGGTGTTGTTTACATGGCCGTTTAAATCCAAATCGCAAAACCCGGCGTCTACCGTGTAGGCAGGTTCGGCGGCGGTAAAATCTTTAATTTTGCAAAGCTTGCCTTCCAGCATTACTTCGGGGTAAAACCCGCTGGAAAACGGGTATAGATCCGGCACCGAAAGAAACCTGCGTTTTACGTTGTCAATTACAACCCACTCCGAGCTGCCAATAATCAGTCGCTCGCCATTTAAATCCTCAACACAGTATTCCCGCCGGTAATTTAGCCGGTTGGGGGCCAGCGGCCAGGTTTTTGCAATAACCCTTTGGTAGCTTTTTGGGGCCTTTAAAATTTTAAATTTAACCCGCGTTAACACCCAAAGGTACCCCCGCCGCAGCATATCCTCAAACCCAACGCCAAGCTCCTGCGCGTGCTGCGCAGCCGCGTCTTGAAACAAATCTAACACCGCGGCAGGCTTTATGCAGTTGTAGCGGTCAAAATCGCTGCCGCGCAGGGTGTATTCCCTTTTCCAAAGCGTATCCATTTTAAATTCTCCTTTGCGCTTTTATAAACGGCAATTTTGCTCTGTACCGAACAAAGCGCAGTTTTAGTGTAGCACAAGGGGGTAAAATTGTCAACTTTTCGGCCGGGCGGCGCAAAATTTTGGCAAGGCTTGCAAACCGGTAACAAAAGCGGTATAATAGCAAGTGTAATAACCGTAAGGTAGTTGCCTACATCAGCGAAAGCGTTGTCTGGTTTGTTGCCATTTTTGCTTTTATGATTACCAGCCTTATTACCAGCAAAACAACCTTTCAATGGCTGTATTTTGTTTACGCACTGCCGGTGGCATTTATTATTAAGCTGGTATTTAACTAGGTTTGGTTTAACCTGCGCAACAATTATTATACTATTTCGGTTTTCTGTGGTCGATTTTTGCTACCATACATATTTTACCTTTTTGTGCTGTAAAATAAATGTTTCCCCAATTTAACTGTTGGGGTTAGCCGGGCAAATTGTTATTGTTTAGTGGTCGTTTATAAAAAAGCCAAAAAGCACCCCAATGCCGCGAATATCCAAGGCCGGCAAAACTAAAAACACTTGCAATTTTGCCAATTTAAAGGTATAATAATAGCGTTCGTTACCCGTTGGCCAAAGCTAAGGCGGAACAGCAGTGTTTGCTGCAGCCAAAAAGCTTTTGCTTTGGCGCGCATTGCAATTTTACCCTGCCCTGCCCGGGCCGGTTTATAAAAGCTAAGCGGCCGCCGCTTGGTTTATTGGAGGATTATATGGTTACAATTATTAGCGTTAAATTTAAGCCGGACGGCAGATCTTACTACTTTGACCCCAACGGCAACGAATTCCACGACGGCGATATTATGGTGGTAGAAACCTCACGCGGGGTAGAGTGCGGCTACGCCGTTGGCGGCAACCGCCAAATTCCCAAAGAGCAAATTACCGCCCCGCTGAAAAAGGTTTTGCGCCCCGCCACCGCGAACGATTTAAAACGCCTGGCCGATAATAAAGAAAAAGGCGAAAAAGCCCTGCGCTTTTGCGAGCAGCAGGTTGCAAAGCTAAAGCTGGATATGAAGCTGATTGATGTAGAGGTTGCTTTTGATTCCGGTAAAATGCTGTTTTACTTTACCTCCGACGGGCGGGTAGATTTTCGCGAATTGGTTAAAATACTGGCCTCTACCTACAAGGTGCGCATTGAACTGCGGCAAATTGGCGTGCGGGACGAAGCAAAGCTTTTAGGCGGCCTTGGCATCTGCGGCCAACCCTTTTGCTGCAGCCGGTTTTTAGAAAATTTTCAGCCCGTTTCTATTAAAATGGCAAAGGAGCAAAACCTCTCCTTAAATCCTACCAAAATTTCGGGCAGCTGCGGCCGCTTAATGTGCTGCCTAAAGTACGAGCAGGACGCTTACGAGTATTTAAACTCCTTAACGCCCGGCGTTGGCTCTACCGTTAAAACGGCCGACGGCATTGGCACGGTGAGCGACAGTAATGTTTTAACCGGCATGTTAACCGTTCGATTAGGGGAGGACGGCGCCACCGTACAAAAGCTGCACCGTAAGGATGTTACCCTGCTGCGTGGCTGCAAGGGCCGCAAACGCCCCCCAAAAAAAGAGCAGCCGGCCGAACCGAAAAAGGAAAAATAAGGCCAACTGCAAACTGTTTACAAAACATTCAACAATATTTTTAAAAAATGTCTTGAAAATTTTTAATTGTATGTTAGAATAGAGTTAGATTATGTTTGGAGGTGTTTTAAATGGCATACGTAATTTCTGATGAATGTATTGCATGCGGTGCATGCGAGGCAGCCTGCCCTTGCGAAGCTATTTCCATGGGCGAAAAGCATTATGAGATCGACGCTGAAAAATGCGCTGAGTGCGGTGCTTGTGCTGAGGGATGTCCGGTTGAGGCTATTGCTCAGGGCTAATACACGCTAAAAAGGCCGTGCGGCTTTTGCCGTTCGGTCTTTTTATCTGCTTGCTAAAATTAATTTTACATAGGAGAATTTAGAACCATGGAAAAACAGGTTATGGTAGAGGTTTCTGCCCGTCACATACATTTATCTCAAGAGCATTTAGAAATTTTATTTGGCAAGGGCCACGCCCTTACCCCTAAAAAGGACCTTTCGCAGCCCGGGCAGTTTGCCTGCACCGAAAAGGTTACCGTTGTTGGCGCTAAAAAAGAACTGGCCTGCTCGGTTTTAGGCCCGGTTCGCCCGGCCACGCAGGTAGAGCTTTCTTTAACCGACGCCCGCTCTATTGGCGTTACCGCCCCGGTGCGCGAATCCGGCGATGTTGCCGGCTCCGGCAGCTGCAAGCTGGTTGGCCCGTGCGGCGAGGTTGAATTGGCCGAGGGCGTTATTGCCGCAAAGCGCCACATTCACATGACGCCGGAGGACGCCGCCAACTACGGCATTACCGACGCACAGGTGGTTCGCGTGCAAATAAACACCGAGGGCCGCAGCCTTGTTTTTGGGGATGTTGTTGCCCGTGTAAGCCCAAAATACGCTTTAGCCATGCACATTGATACCGACGAATCAAACGCGGCTGGCATTGCGGGCGCCTGCACCGGCATTATTTTAGATTAATGCAGCCCTTAGGCCTTTACCTGCATACCCCGTTTTGCGCCAAAAAATGCGCTTACTGCAGCTTTTACTCGCTGCCGGCGGGGCCGGCGGTTTACCGCGCGTATACCAAGGCCGTAATACAGCAATTAA
>URRK01000169.1 GCA_900550315.1 uncultured Oscillospiraceae bacterium
CCACAAGCCGCGTTAATCTCTCTGCCATGAGAAACTCTCATAGTAACTTCAAGTCCTGCTTGCTCTAATTGATGTTTGAATGCAACTATTTCCCGTTTCTGTGGTGCTTTAATTCTTGAATTGCTTGTTGGGTTGTATTGTAACACGTTAATCATAACTTTTTTGCCCCGAAACCATTTTGCAAGTTGTCTTACATCTGAGGGCCGGTCATTTATACCCGGTAAAAGCAAATACGCAAAGACAATTTTGCGATTATGCCTTTCAGAATAGGATAAGGCTTGCTTAACAACATCTTCAATAGCATATATGCGCATGTGAGGAATAATACGATTTCTTGCAGATTGTGTTGCTGCGTGTAAAGATATTGTCAACTGAATTTTAAGATGTTCCTCGCGCAATTTTTTTAATTGATCGACCGGACCAACTGTTGATATGGTAATGCCGTCGGTTGGAAAGTTGAGCCCATATCTATCTCGGAGAATATGGATTGCTTTTATCAAGTTGTCATAATTGAATAAAGGCTCTCCCATACCCATAAAAACGATACGGTTTACTTTTCGACGCAACAATATAATCTGTTGTACGATTTCTGACGATGTTAGATTACGAACAAAGCCATTTCGCCCGGACTCACAAAAAATACAACCAACAGGACAACCGACTTGTGTGCTCACGCAAACAGTTCCACCATCTCGCCGCTTGATAAAAACCGTTTCAATGTATTTGTTGTCTTTCAGTTCGTAAACATACTTTTCAGTATCACTGCTTTTGCAAATATTTTTTACCAACATTGATAGATTTTTTTTGCGTGGTAATTGCTTATATAATTCTTCATATAAGGCTTTTGCTTCATTCTCGCCAATAACTTCCGACATTTCTTTGTAAGTAAATCCGTATGGATCATTCCGTACTTCCGCAGGCGTATATTTAGGTAAACGTTTCATTTTTATATCCTTTCTTCTAAATAATAAAAGTTTGTTTTTCTGTATTTTTGATTACAATCTCTAATTTTTCTACATCAATGATATGCGTCAATTTGCATTTAGGGCAGAAAAGAGGAAAATCTTTTAATACAGTATTATGAAATACTTGAACTCTCGTCTTTCCGTTACAAATCGGACATTTTATCCAATATTTTTTAAGCATTATATTTCACTCGTCCTTTTTACACAAAAAAATGCAGGTCAATCCTCAACATGAGCATTGACCTGCATTTATAATGCACAGAGCAGTACAACAAAACTAAGGCATAGCTTGCACTATGTCTATACTATATCTATACGTCGTTAGTTTTTTGTATAGCATCCGCAAAATAAGCATGACAAAAAAGCCCATGTTGAAAATGGGAAAATCCTTTTTTTCAATGCTTATCTAATACGCATGCTATGCAACATAAACGCCGCCTCCTTTTACATAAATTTTATTTTATCAGAAAATCAGTCTACTGTCAATACACAACAGGAAGTATTTAACCTAATGATATGAATTGTGTGGACATATCCAAAAAGAAAGGTGAACTGTAAAATGTAACAGGGTGAATGAAAATGGCAAAAAGACCCGTACCATTGTACGACTTTAAGGCTTTCGGGGCAGCTATAAAAGCCGCGAGAAATGAATACGGCGAGAGCCGCAAAAAGGTAAGCGACGAGTTATATATTTCCCCGCGCTACCTTGCGAATATCGAGAACAAGGGACAACAGCCGAGTTTACAGGTATTCTATGACCTTGTAACCCGGTATCATATTTCGGTAGATCAATTTTTCTTCCCGAACAGCAATGCGGAGAAATCCACCGGGCGGCGGCAGCTTGACGCGCTGCTGGACGGTATGAGCGATAAAGGCATACGGATTGTAACCGCAACAGCAAGGGAGATAACGGAAGTCGAAAAAGCAGAGGATTAACCTCACAAT
Organism: uncultured Oscillospiraceae bacterium; assembly: GCA_900550315.1. Taxonomy (GTDB): domain Bacteria; phylum Bacillota; class Clostridia; order Oscillospirales; family Acutalibacteraceae; genus UMGS1279. The sequence goes on from URRK01000169.1 coordinate 1,911, forward strand.
ATGAGAAATCGGGAGATTGCAGCGCATGGCGGCTGCAATCTTTTTTTGCGTCCAAAATCAAAGGAACGCGCAACAAATACCGCCTTTCGGTGGGGGTATGGAGTAGATAGCAAGCACAGCAAACGAGTACCCGTTTGCGATTTTTACTTGTTGGGATAGTCCCAAACCCTTACGCGGGGTGGCGGTGCGGAAATGGAAAACCGAAAGAGAAATATACAGATGAAGTTTTACGTTACGGAAGAAGAAAAGCGGCTGATCGACGAGAAGATGAAGCAGCTTCCCATAAAGCAGTATGGGGCATACTTCCGTAAAATGGCGATAGACGGGTATATTCTTGTCGTTGACCGAAGCGACACAAAAGCATATATCCGGGAACTGCAAGCGGTGAGCCGGAACATCAACCAAATTGCAAAACGCGCCAATGCGACGGGGACGGTTTACAGGCAGGATATAGAGGACATTAAAAAGGCGGTGGACGAGATATGGCGGTTACAAAGACGCACCCTATTAAATCAACCTTAAAGGCTGCGATAGACTATATCTTAAATCCCGAAAAGACAGACGGGAAGCTGCTTGCGTCCTCTTTCGGCTGCGGGCTGGAAACCGCCGATATTGAGTTTGCATGGACGCGGGAAGCTGCCGGAGATCGCGGCACACATTTAGGGCGGCACTTGATACAATCCTTTGCGGTGGGAGAAACCACACCGGAAGAAGCGCACAAAATCGGCATGGAACTTGCCGGGGCGGTATTAGGCGGCAAGTATGAGTTTGTTTTGACAACTCACGTCGATAAAGACCATCTGCATAATCACTTGATTTTCAACGCGGTTAGCTTCGTTGACTACAAAAAGTACCATTCCAACAAGCAAAGCTATCACTTTATCCGCCGTACCAGCGACAGGATATGTAAAGAGCATGGGCTATCCGTTGTTGTGCCGGGACAGGACAAGGGAAAAAGCTATGCAGAATACACCGCCGAAAAGCAAGGGACAAGCTACAAAGCAAAGCTGAAAACGGCGATAGATACTCTCATTCCCCAAGTGAAAGATTTTGACGAACTGCTGCGCCGCTTGCAGGAAATGGGGTATGAAATCAAACAGGGCAAATACATTTCCTTTCGCGCTGCCGGACAGGAACGGTTTACCCGCACAAAGACGCTCGGCGCGGCCTATACGGAAGAAGCGATAAAGGAGCGTATCAAGGGCGTGTATGTTGCCAAAACAAAAACGCTGCGGGAAGATAAGAAAATCCGGCTTGTCGTCGATCTTGAAAACAGTATCAAAGCCCAACAGTCGGCGGGCTATGAACGGTGGGCAAAAATCCATAATCTGAAACAGGCTGCTAAAAGCATGAACTTCCTAACCGAAAACAAGATTGAGTATTATAGCGAACTTGAAAGCAAGATAGCCGATATTATGACCGCTCATGACGCGGCGGCAAAGGCGGTTAAGGAAGTGGAACAGCGTATGTCTGATTTGTCGCTGCTTATCAAGCACACCACCACATACCGACATTTAAAACCGATTTACGATGAATACCGAAAATCGCCGGACAAGGAAAAGTATCTGCGGGGGCATGAAAGCGAAATTATCCTGTTTGAAGCTGCGGCAAGGGCATTAAAGGAAATGCAGATAAAGAAGCTGCCCGATCTCGCCGCGCTGCGCAAGGAGTATAGAAGCTTAAACGACAGGAAAACCAAATTGTATGAAGATTATCGGCAAGCCAAGAAGCAAATGCAGGAATACGGCGTTGTCAAAAAGAACGTCGATAGTATTCTTTACCCGTCCCAAAGCAGGGCGCGGGAGCAGGAGCGATAAGGCGCAAAACATGGGGTAGCAAGTGGAACGTTAAGGGCTGAAAACGCCTGTGTTTCTGCGGCTTCCAGAGCGCGAAAACGGCATGGACGATACTTTATACTCAAACCTCAAAAAATGCTTTTCTAATGTTCCACGCAAAGGCAAAAAAGAACA
>URRK01000170.1 GCA_900550315.1 uncultured Oscillospiraceae bacterium
TATTTTTACGGTAGGCGATTTGGCTAATGCGCCAAAGAAGGCTTTAAGCACCCGGCTTGGGGTAAACGGCGTTAAGCTAAAAAACGCCGCCAACGGGGCCGATGGCGAAAGCGTAACCGATTACAAAAACCGGCCGTTACCTAAAAGCGTTAGCCGTTCGGCAACAGCCGAGCGGGATCTAACTACCCCGGCCGAGATTTACGCCGCTTTAATTGGTTTTGCCGAAAAGGTTGCGGTGCAGCTGCGGCAGTACGGGCTGCTGGCCGGCAGCGTTGGCGTTACGGTTGTAAACCCCGCGTTTGAGGGGGCCGAGCTTACTGCCCCTTTGCCCGAGCTTACAAATAATTCGGCCATTTTGGCCAAGCACGCCTTTGCTCTTTTTAAAAACGGGTATTCCCAAAGTACCCCTGTTCGGGCAATTGGTCTGCGGGCCGCCAATTTAAGCCCCGAAAGCCTGGTGCAGCGGCAGCTAAGCCTTTTTGGGGAGCCGGTTGAAACCGAGCGTTTGCAAAAAATTGAGGATAGCATGTTAAAAATTAGAGAAAAATACGGCGAGCAGGCCATTATGCGGGCCGCTTGCCTAAACAGTGCGGCAAAAGCGTTTAGCCCCGGTTTCTTTAAGGGGTAGTTTTATATAGGTACAGCCAAAAAAGGCGCGCCGTTTAGTTACCCGGCGCGCAGCTGTTTGGGTTGGTACATTGTTTAGTTGCCGGCTTGCGGTTGGACCGTTAACAAACGGTTTAGCTTACCTGCACTCGGTTTGGCTGCCGGGCGCAGCAAAACGCCTAACAGTGCCGCAGGCCAGCGGGCATTAAAACCTTTTGGCGCTTTGGGCTGGCGTTTACCGGCCGGCATTTTTTTGTTTTAAAAATTACATATTGTACGGTTTTTTACCTTGCTATTCCAAATGCGCCGTGTTATACTTTAAAAAACAAAAGCTTTTTGGCCCAAGGTGCGGTACCAAAAAGCAATTTTAAAAAAGTGGTGTTTTGTAAATGGTAGAATTAAAAAACGGTGCCGCAAGGCTGGTTATTAACCCGGTTGGGGCCGAGCTGCGCGAATTTGAATGTAACGGGCGTAACATTTTGTGGGGGGCCGACCCGGCTTACTGGACGGGGGTAGCTCCGCTGCTATTCCCTATTTGTGGGGGGCTGAAAGGGGATTGCTACACCTACAACGGCCGGCAGTATACCCTGCAAAAGCACGGCTTTGCCCGCCACGCAGCCTTTAAGGTTTTAAACCAAACCCAAAATTCGGCCGAGTTTTGTTTAACCGCTACGCCGGAAACCTTAAAGCAGTACCCGTTTTATTTTGCCCTGTTTGTAACCTACACGCTGCTTGAAAACGGTATTACGGTAACCTACCGGGTAAAAAACAACGGCAGTAATAAAATGTATTTTTCAATTGGCTCGCACGAGGCGTACGCCTGCCCGGAGGGAATAGAAAATTACGAGGTTGTTTTTCCCAACAACGAAACCCTAAACGCCTACGAATTAGACGGCAACCTTTTAACCTACCACACAGTGCCCGTTTTGCAAAACGGCAACAGCATTGCCCTTAAAACAGGTTATTTTTCGGTAGACGCGCTGGTGTTTTTAGATTTAAAAAGCCGCAGCGCCATTTTACGAAACCGGTTAAACGGGCAGCAGGTGCAGGTAGAATTTCCGGGCAAGGATTACTTTTTGCTTTGGACAAAGCCGGGCGCCGGTTACATTTGCTTAGAGCCCTGGGCCGGCGTTCAGGATTTTGTAGACAGCACCGGCAAGCTGGAGGAAAAAAGGGGAATTCTTGCGCTGGAATCCGGCGCCGAATACACCGCCACGCACAAAATAACCGTATTAAAGTAACGGCGGTGGCAGCCGCGCTGTGCCGGTATTTTACTTACTGCAAAATTTAGGGACCTTGCCGGTTACGGTAAGACCCCTAAAAACTTTAAAAAATTTAAACTTCAATTAAACCGCTGCGGGTTCTTTTGTTTCGGCTTTGCTTCGGGTAGTTTCTTTTTCCTCAGCGGCTTGCGCGGCGTTTACCCGGCAGCTATACGCGCGGTATTCGGTAACGCCCAGTACGGTTTCGCCGTCAATTTGCAGGGCGGTTGGGCGCTCAAACCGAACGGTAATATCCATGCCTTTAAAAATTTGCACCATGTCGGTAAATTTAACATGCTCCCCTTTAAAAACCGAGGGAAAGCGCATTAAGGTTTTTAACCGCCCGGCGCCGTACATGGCCATAACCGAAAGGCTGCGCTCTTGGTTTAAACGGTCCTGCGCCGGAGTTGGCATAATGCCGCCGTAAAATCGGCCGTTCATGGTAGGTGCCAGCCACATATTTTTAAACGCGTGGCTCTCGCCGTCTACCGTAACGGTGGCGTTGGTGGGGTGGTAGTAAAAAAACAGGCCCTTAACAGCAATGGCTCCATAGTTTACCGGCTTATCCGACCTTTTGCGTAATTCGTCGCCAACCTCGCAGCAGTAGCCGTCAATCCCGTAGCCAATGCCGTTAATAAACCGGCGTTTTAAGCCGTTTACCTCTACAAACGGCAGGTCTTTTAAGTAGGGGGTAACCTCAAAGGGTCTGTCGCCCTTTTGGTAGCCAACATCGTGGGCAAAATCGTTGCCGCTGCCGGCCGGGTAATACAGCAGTTTGTTGCGCGGCAGCTCCCCGTTAATATCGTTCACAAAACGGTTTAAGGTTCCGTCACCGCCGCAAATTACCAGGGTTGCCTCCTGCGGCAGGCCGGCAAAAAATTCGGCGTAGCTTTTAATTTCTACCATAGATTGCAGCCTTGCCCCCGGCAAAAAGGTTTTTTTCAGCTGCCGCGCGGCGTTTTCACAGCGCCCGTTGCCCGCTAAAGGATTGTATATAATGTAGCTTTCAGCCATTGAAAGCCCCCCTAATAAATAAGATAACTCATTATAGCACAAAAATTGTCGCTTTTCCAGTTAATTTTTTGTTAATAGGGGAAAACAGTCGAAAATTGTTGAAAATAAAAAATTGCTGAAAAACAGTAAGGTAAAAAAAGTGGCCCGATTTGCCAAAATTAAGGTTGAAAAGGGCTTGCAATTAAAAATAAAGTGTGCTATACTAACAAAGTAAAATGCAGCGAGGAAGAAAAGTACATTCGGTTTTCCGGCTTTAGAGAATACTGCTCACCGGCTGTAAGGCAGTTAGCGCGGCACCGTTTAGAAGTTCACTTCTTAGCAGCGGGGTTGAACCCAAGCTTTTTGTAAAGTAGGCCCTGCCGCCTTACCGGCGTTACAAGGTAGCAAAGCGTTCGGTTTGCGTTGCTTGCAATATGCGGCCGAAAATTTGGGTGGTACCGCGGAGTGTTTAAAATTTACTTCGTCCCTTTATTGGGGCGAAGTTTTTTTGTTTTTAAAGAAGGGAAGTTGTTAGCATGATGAAAGAAAAGCTGGAGCAAATTCGCGCACAGGCTGCCGCCGCTTTAAAAAATGCGGCAGATGAACGCAGCGTAGACGAAATTAGAATTCAGTTTTTAGGTAAAAAGGGGGAACTAACCTCCATTTTAAAGCAAATGGGCTCCCTTTCGGCCGAGGAACGACCGAAAATGGGGCAGCTGGCCAACGAAATTCGCGGCGATATTGAAAATACCATTGCCGGAACTATGGCCGCCATGAAAAAGCGCGCGTTAGACCGCCGGCTGGAAAAGGAAACCTTAGATGTTACCATTCCCGGTAAAAAGCCGGCCTTAGGGCGTCTGCACCCCTTAAACAGCACCCTAAACCAGTTAATAGATATTTTTCGGTCCATGGGCTTTGATGTGGTAGACGGGCCGGAGGTTGAAAACGATTATTACAATTTTGAGGCGCTGAATGTGCCAAAGGATCACCCGGC
>URRK01000171.1 GCA_900550315.1 uncultured Oscillospiraceae bacterium
GCCGGGCTACGGCTACGCCAAGATCTCCGGCGCCGAAAAACAGCGCTTTGCCGAATTAATGGAAGGCTTTTTTGCCCAAAACCGAAAAATTGCCACTGTTTTTTCGCTCATTGATATGCGCCACGCTCCCACGGCCGACGATTTAAGCATGCTGCACTTTTTGCTGCAGGCGGGGTACCCGTTTCATGTTGTGCTAACCAAGTGCGATAAACTAAAAAAAACCGAGCGGGAGCGGCAGCGCGCCGCCCTGCAGGACTTTTTAAGCTTTTTGCCCGGTGAGGTAAAGGTTATTGAATTCTCGGCCGTAACGGGCGAGGGCTGTGAGCAAATTAAAGAAATTATTGAAGGGATTGAAGACATTGCAGCGGCAGGGAATGAACATTGAACCAAACGGGCATTTAAGCTTTGGCGGGGCCGATCTGCCCGCCTTGGCAGCCGAATATAAAACTCCGCTTTATGTTTTTAGCGAAGATGTTTTTCGCTCGGCCTGCCGGGCCTTTAACCGTTCAATTATGCAGTTTTACGGCGGGCACGGTCTGGTGCTGTACGCCAGCAAGGCCTTTGCTTGTAAAGCAATTTACAAAGTAATTGCCGAGGAGGGGTTGGGGGCCGATGTTGTTTCGGGCGGCGAAATTTACACCGCTTTACAAGCCGGCTTTTTGCCCGAAAAGCTTTATTTTCACGGCAATAATAAATCGGCCGAGGAAATTGATTTTGCCGTGAAAAGCGGCGTTGGCTGCATTGTTATAGATGACGAGGCCGAAATTGCCATGATCTCGGCCGCCGCCGCAAAATACCACACCCGGCAGCGCGTTTTTTTGCGGGTAAAGCCTGGCATAGACGCCCACACCCACAACTTTATTAAGACCGGGCAAGTAGATTCTAAATTTGGGTTTTTAAAGGGCAGCGAGTTAACTGCCGCGGTAAAGGTCGTTTTAAATGCCGAGAATTTGATTTATGCCGGGCTGCACTGCCACATTGGATCCCAGATTTTTGATACCGAACCGTTTTGCGCCGCGGCCGAGGTAATGGTCGAGGTAATGGCCCGCTTAAAAAGCGAGCTTGGCTGCGAGACCGAGTGTTTAGACCTTGGCGGTGGGTTTGGTATTCGCTACACCAAAGAAGACGACCCACTAGCCTACGAAGCGTTTATGGAAATGGTTTCTACCAGGCTAAAAGCCGCGTGCAACCGGCTAAAGGTTGCTTTGCCGTTTGTTTTAATTGAGCCGGGGCGCAGCATTGTCGGCCCGGCCGGCCTAACACTTTACACGGTAGGGCACATTAAAAACATTCCAAATATTCGCACCTATGTTGCGGTTGACGGCGGAATGACTGACAACCCCCGCTACGCCCTTTACGGCGCAAAGTACGAGGTTGAAATTGCCAACAAAGCCAACCGCCCCAAGGATTTTTGCGCTACCATTGCCGGTAAATGCTGCGAAAGCGGCGATTTAATTGGTGAGGGCATTGCCATGCAGCGGCCGCAGCGGGGCGATATTTTAGCGGTGCTGTCAACCGGCGCTTACAATTACTCAATGGCCAGCAATTACAACCGTATTCCACGCCCGGCAGCAGTTTTGGTTAAAGACGGAAAAGCGCGTGTAATTGTGGCGCGCGAAAGCTACGAAGATTTAATTAAAAACGATTTAGATTAAGCTTAAAACAATAATTCATTTTGCAACATAAAAACAGCAAGGCTGCAGCTTGGCGGTCTTGCTGTTTTTGCGGTTATTGTGGGAAGGGGTGTTTGGTTTTTAATAATGCACTGAATTTTTAATTTTGTTGGTTTAATATTTAATATGCTTTAAAGTTTTTTCGGCAACCTCATTAATATTAACGTTGCCAACCTTAAAAATGGTGGTTTGCAGTGTGTTGTGTGTGGGTTGCTGCCAATATTCCGGAATAGCGTTTATACCTTGTGCCAATCCAACAACCGAGCCAACTGTGGCGCCGTTGCAATCGGTGTCGTACCCAACCTGCACGGCAAGGCAAATTGACTTTGCATAATCGCCTCGCCCGCACAGCAACGCTGCCGCCACGATCATGGCGTTGGGAATGGTGTGGCAGGCAAAGCCCTCATACTGTTTATAATCTTTGTTGATTTTTGCAAAAATATCCATGTAATCTAACCCGGCACGGTAATCGGCTAACACCTTTTCCAGTTCCTTGTAAAGGCGGCTGGTAGCCGGAATTTGTGCCATGCCGGCCAACACAATTTGTTCCATATTGTTGGTAACGGCAGCCGCCGCCAGCATGGCCGCAACAAACATTTCACCGTAAATGCCGTTTTTGGTGTGCGAAATACAGGCGTCTCGGTAAGCCATTTCGGCAGCCAGTTCAGGGTTGCCAGGGTTAATGTAGCCAAAATAATCGCCCCTAATTTGCGCCCCGATCCATTCACGGTAAGGGTTTTTGTGGCTGGCCGAATCGGGCGGCAGGTAGCCCTTAATAAAATTGCAGTAGGCAACGCGCTCAGCAGAACAATAGGCGTTTTTGTTTTGGTTTTCCAGCCAAATGTTTGCAACATCCAGCGGAGTAAAATCGCGCCCGTGCTCTTCAATTAAAATTTGTGCCAAAACTGTGTAATTGGTGTCGTCGTCAGACGGAATACTCTCAATAATATCGGCGTAATAAGCTTGTTTGGTGGGAAAGTTGTATTTTTCCTCACGCTCTTTGGTAAAGTCGGTAGAAAGCAGATAACGGTGCATGGGAAAATTGTTGGTTTCTTTTAAAAAGTCAATAAAGGTCTGTGTTTTAACGCCTTCAGCTTTTTTGCCTAAAAAGCATCCGCAAATACGCCCTACCCAAGCGCCTTTAATTTTTTGCGGTAGCTCGGTTTTGTTGTATACAGTCGGCAGGGGGTAGGGTCTCCTCAGCGCTTTAATCTCGTTTAAATCGTTAGGCTCTGTAAAACTAAAATTGCTGCGTTGTTTGGTATTTAAAATAATATGAAACAAAATGTCGGCCAGTTGTTCTTTTTCTCCACTTGTGGGCAACATAGAAACTGCTTTAAAAACATCACGGTAGGTTTCAATATCAAGCCCTTCTTCAACGCATTGTTCAAACTCACGGCTTAAACCGCCGTTGCTTGTGTAAAAATCCCAAATTTGCATTTTGTTGTATTGCGGAACAATTTGCGTATTTCCGGCAATTTCGTTTACCTCCCGGGCGTCCCTGTCTAACACTAAAGAGTCTAACGAAACATCAAATTGTTTACAAATTTTAATTAGCTTTTCAATATCCGGAGTAGACTCACCCGTCTCCCATTTTTGTACCGACTGACGTGATACCCCAAACAAATTTGCAAATTGCTCCTGCGACATATTTGCCCTACTCCGTAGTTGGTAAATAGATTGATTTAACATTTTAGAACCCCATTTTTTCCAAATTTTAAATTTTGTGTGCATGCCTGTTTGCTTTGCAACATTACCGCCGAGTTATTTTGAAAAAAACAGCCCCGATTTAGTTCTGAATTTTCCTTGAACAGCACATAGCAGCGAGTTATAATTAAAAACAGAACAGGCAGTACAGCTCTTTGCAGTAATTATAGCATTTAAACTTTTAAAAAACAAGTAACAGCCAATTGCTATTTTGACAACTGACAGTTGCAGGAGTTTTAAGCAATAATTCAATTTAAAAATATCCATGTCGCACATCTTTTTCTTAAGGAGGATAGAATATTTATGTTTTTTTAACAGGATTTTCTGTCTTTACAGAGGCTGATTTAAATATTATAATATATTCAGTAGGTTGTATAAATCAATAAAAATACATGAATTTTGGGGGATTTTTATGAAAAAACTTGTTTCAATTTTTC
>URRK01000172.1 GCA_900550315.1 uncultured Oscillospiraceae bacterium
AAATAATGTTGGCGGCGCTGCGGCTCATTTTTTCGTAAGATTCTACGGTAATAAACTTCATTGCTGTAACCCCTTTTTATGCCGCGCTGTTTTAAAACGGCGCGGCAAAGTAAATATGCTGTAAATGTAAAGCTGCCGGGCAGCCTTGCTTAAAATTTTTATAACGCTGCAACAATTTGCTGCATCTGTGCCCAGTGTTTTTCCATTTCCTCTACCAGCTTAAACTGGGTGCGGCAGCGTACTAAATTGTGCTCCGGATAATCGGTTTTAAAATAGGTGTCTCCCAATAAATAATCGGTTAAAAAGCGCATGCCGCATTCTAAGGTCATTATTTTTGCGCCTGCCGGCAACAATGCTTTTTCGCCGGGCGTTAGCGTGCCGGCGCAGCCCTTTAAAAAGCCGCGCGCGTAAACCTCAAAAGCTTTAGGCTTAAATGCACTTTTGAAAGGTCTTTTTCATCTTCGGCTGCGGTAGAGGCGCCAAAGCGAATAGAATCGCCAAAATCGTTTACCGAATAACCCGGCATAATGGTGTCTAAATCAATAATGCAAACCGGCTCCCGGGTTTTGGCATCTAACAAAATGTTGTTTAGCTTGGTATCGTTGTGGGTTACCTTTAGCGGAAGCAACCCGGCCTTGTGGCTTTCTTCCAGCGTGCTGCAAAAATCGGCTCTGGCTTTCACAAAATCAATTTCCGGCGCGGCGCTTTTGGCCCGGTCTAAGGGGTTTGCCGTTACCGCCGCCAAAAAATTTTTAAACCGAACCGGCGTGTTGTGAAAGTTTTCAATGGTTTCGTACAGCTGCTCAACCGGAAAATCCTTTAGCATTTTTTGAAAAGAGCCAAAGGCCACCGCGCTTTCAAAAAAATCCCGTTCGGTTTCGGGCAGCTCCAGCGAAACGGTGTTTTCTACAAAGCGGTATGCCCGCCAGATCTCGCCGTTTGGCGCGGTAAAAAACAGCTGCCCATTTTGGCAGGGCACCAGCGTTAGGGTTTGCATTTTTTCGGTCATTCTGGGGCGCAGATACTCGGTTACCGCAATGATGTTGTGCATAACCTGTTTAGGATTTTTAAAAACATTGCCGTTCACCCTTTGCAAAATGTAGCGGCCGGCCCCCTTGGTTTGAACCAAAAAGGTGCTGTTAATGTGGCCCATGCCGTAGGAGGTAACGCTCTGCACCTTGCCGTTAAAATTAAATTTTTTTGCGATTTCGTTTTCAATATTCATGCGGCTCAGTCCTTTAAAAATTTTACTACCAAGCGCCGCAAAAGTCAACAAAAACCTTGCGGCCGGCAGCTCTAGCTCTGCCAGCCGCGCAAGAATGGCCTTTGCTGCTTTTACAGCTCAACAACATCTTTCGGGGTGCGGGTAATCCAGTCGCCGTGGGTAAAGTCCGGCATAAGCTGCACGGCGCCGCCGCTTAAAATAGATTGCTCGGAAAGAACGGAAACCGCCATCCACACCGCGGCGTCGTACACATCTATTGGCATGGGCTTGTGCTCTTTTACAGCCGCTACAAACGCTTTAAAGCAAAAATAATCCATTCCACCGTGGCCCTTTTTGCGCTCCTCCTCGGTAATATTTTTCCAAATATCCGGCAAAAATTCGCGGTAGTTCTGCGCGTTGTTTAAATTGTCGCGCGCCGACTCCCAAGGAATCCAGCTTTCTTTATCGCCGTCAAAGAAAAAGGAGTTGGTGGCCTGGTAGTACGAGCCTTTCGTGCCGCGAACGGTAAAGTCGCGGTTGTAGGCGGTTGGCAGCGTGGTATCTAAATGCAGGCGAATGAGTTCCCCGTTTGCGCAGGTCAGCAGTGTTTCTACCACATCACCCTGTTTAAACACGGTGTTTTTCATTACCTCGTCGGCGTCCTCCCGCCCGGCAATGTAGGCGCTCAGCCCATTTGCCGCCGAGGAAAGAGAGGTTAGAGAAACAATGCGGTTGCCGCGGTTTATGTTCAGCAGTTTGGCAATGGGGCCAAGGTCATGCGTGGGGTAGTTGTCGCAATTGCGGCGGTGGTAATTTTCAAACCGATAGTGTCTGTTTTTAATGCCGTAAGAAACCTCGTCGCGCAGGTCGTGGGTGTAGGCACCTGCACAAAACGATATTTTGCCCAGCTTGCCGCGGCGCACCATGGCGGTTGCCAGCAGTTCCTCCTCGCCGTAGCAGCAGTTTTCTAAAAACATGTAGGGGGTGCCGGTTTTTTCCTGCGTGCGAACCAGCTCAAAGCAGCGCTCTAAAGAATATTCGCCCCCAACCTCGCAGCCAACCGGAATTCCCTTTTCTAAAGCGTAAAGCGCAACCTGAGAATGGCTTTGCCAGCCGCTGGCTATCATCACGGCGTCCAGCCCCGGCACATTCAGCGCCTTTTTGTAGTCGGTAAAGCCCTGCGCCTCGTGCCCGCGCTTTTTCAAATCCTCAACGGTTTTGGCAACTCGGTCCTCGTACGGGTCGCAAACTGAAATAATGGCAACATCCTCAATGCTGCACAGCGTTTGAATGTTGCAGCGGCCGCGGCCGCCCAAACCAATTACTGCAAGTTTAACCATGTTAAGTGCTCCTTTATAAGTGTATTTACTGTAACCATTATAACCTATAACAAAAAAACGGCAATGTTTTTATCTAACAAAAAGATGTGTTTTTTTATCATTTACAAAACCAAGATCATGTGGTAAACTAAAAAGTACCGAAAGTGCAAAGGAGCTGGATAGGATGTCTGACTTTCCAACCGGAAAAGGGTTTGAAAAAATGCTGGCTTATACGGGCCATCCCGGAATTACAACGGTTGGGTACAACAATTTGGCTTATTGGGCGCCCCAGCAAAAGCCCTGGGTGCAAAAGCATTATACGCTGCATTTTGTTTTGCACGGCAGCGGGTTTTTAGAAATCGACGGTCGGCGTCACGCTGTTTTTGCACAGCAGATTTTTATTATTCCACCCAACGAGCTAATGATGTATTACCCTAACCCGGCCGACCAATGGGACTACATTTGGTTTTGTGTAAACGGTGCGGGGGCCGCAGCACTTTTTAAAAGCACGGGGGCCAACATTCGGCACCCGATTTTGCAAACCGACTACGGTACCCACCTTACGGCGGTGCTTAGCGGGTTGTTTAAAAACGGGCACTTTGCCGACGATTATCGCATCATCTCGGTTTTTTACGAGGTAATGCACTGCATTACACAGCCCCGCAGCCCTGACCGAACTGATATAAAATATATGATCGATCGAAATTTTCAATTTGTGGAATTTACCATAGAAAAGCTGTGCCGTGACTGCCATTTAAGCCATGCCCAGCTGTGCCGTGTTTTTTTAAAGCACTACGGCGTGCAGCCAAAGCAGTATTTAATTTATCGCCGCTTGGAATACGCCAAAGAGCTGCTGCGCCAAACCGATTTAAAATTAGACGCGGTCGCACGCTCCTGCGGGTATGGCGATTCCATTCATTTTATGAAAGAGTTTAAACGGCGGGAGGGCGTTTCGGCCGGGCAGTACCGCAAAACGCACAAAACCGGCCCACGCTAAGAATGTTTATATACTTTTAATAAAATATTTTAAAAATCTGCAAAAAAAGTATTGACAACTGCCTTTTTCGGTGCTATAATATAGACACAGAAAGGGAAAGAGAAAATCTACTGAAGAGAGAAGGAGGCTGAGACCCATGCAGAGTACAGAGCCGTGGCATTCAGCCGCTTTTTTGGAATAGCCCGCTTAGATTTTTAGGTTTAAGCCCCAAAAAAGTGAGTATATGGGCTTAAAAATAAGGAGGGTTCTTACCC
>URRK01000173.1 GCA_900550315.1 uncultured Oscillospiraceae bacterium
GCAATTTCTTGAATGTTAATGCCGTTGTTGGCCAGCAGGGAGGCGTGGCTGTGCCTTACAGAAAGAGGAAAGACTATGAGTAAACTATATGAATATGAGGACCATTATGTTGAAATTGTTGATAGCAAAGGAGTAACGCATAGGGGCTATGTAGACGGATATACACAGGCTTTGGATAACGAGGAAAACGAGGCCAGTATTGATGTTTTGCCGCATAAAAATTCGCATAGCGGCATTGAATTCTTTGAGTCCGATATTAAGTCGATACGAATTATTGAAAAGTAATACATTTAATTATTTGGAAATAATTCGCATACAGTAATTGTGAGGGCTTTGGGGTGAAAAGTGCGTCGTCATACGCCACATACTTTATGTAATGGGCAAAAGAGATGCCGGGAGTGACGCTCCGGCCAAAGTCCTCCCTTGCTGATTTAAGAAAAATACTTTGCAAATGTACAAATTCGGGGCCGCCTTATTTAAGGCAGCCCCGAATTTTTTGGACTACGGTTTTAGTTGGTTGAAACAAAGTGCCAAAGGCTTAAAAGCTTTAACAAAGAGAAAGCCCACGCTTTGAAACGCGGGCATTATAGCTTGTGGATTTGCGCAAACTACCCGTTTACGGGTGGTTATAATTAGTTCTAAAATTGCTCGGCATTGGCTTTTAGATATTCAGCCAATTGGGCTAACCAGGTCGGAATCGGTTCGCCTTTTGCGGTAAGCTCACCGTTGCGGTACTCTGCAACCTCTTTAAAACCGTTTTCGTTGTCGTAAAACATAGCAACATCACAGTAGGGTAAAACAGCGGCTATATCTTTAAAACGCGAATGAAACCGGCGTTTAACGCTCGGGGTCGGTATGTTGTGCCCGCCTTTTTGTACCCGGTTTGCAATGCGCCTTATGCTTTCTTCTACCGAGGAAAGCCCTACATAGTACAACCGTACGAAATAGCCGCTTTCGTGCGCCAATTTGGCTGTTTTGGCCGTTTTGTGGCCCGAAAGGGTTGTTTCCTGAGTAAAGCTGACGCCGTGGTTTAGGCAATTATTAATTAAATTTACGGCAGCTTTTCCACCATCAATTACATTACCGTATTGAAAGTTCAGCTTGTCAACATCAATAATTTTGCCTAAATCGGCCGTTTCAGCCTTTAATACGCCTGTTAAGCTACTTTTTCCGGTGCCGTTTACACCGCCTATTATGGTATATATTTTCACTGGTTTTCCTCCGTTCGGGCTTGGCTGCATTGTTTATTGCAGAACTAACCCGGTTATGCAAAACAAAGGCCAAACAAAAAGGGCTTAGTTACCCTTGTATTTTAACACAGCAGGGGATATAAAATCAAGGGATTTTTAGTTCAACAAATTTGGTAAGTCATTTTTCAGCCGCCTTTACAGAAAAGCGGCTGAAAAATGGCGGGGGGGGCCTTATAAATACCGCAACAAGATGAACCTAAAATGGTCGCAATTAGGCTTTGCGGGGACTATTTTCCATGGGGCACATCATTATATTAACAAAAAAAGCGCCCGCAAAAACGTGCGCTTTTTTGGCTTGCTGTTTTAAATTACAAACTGCTCCATGTACCGTTTGCTCAGCAGCAGTGATTGTTCAATTTTTTCTTTGCTGCCTTCAAAGGCGCGATCCTCAACCTCAATGCAGGTGTAAGAATCGTACCCAATATCGGTTAAGGCCGAAACAAAGCGGCTCCAGTTTACATCGCCCAGGCCGGGCAGCTTTGGCGCCATAAAGCTTAGCGGGGCGGCCAAAATGCCGTGCTCGTTCAGTTTGTTGCGGTACAGTTTAATATCTTTAAAATGCACATGAAAAATTTTGTTTTTAAACTCGTACAGCGGTTGAATGTAGTCCATCATTTGCCAAACAAAGTGCGAGGGGTCGTAGTTCAGGCCAAAATAATCGCTGTTAATTTGGCTAAACATCTCGCGCCAAATAGCGGGGGAAACGGCTAAATTCTGCCCACCCGGCCATTGGTCGTCCCCAAATAGCATGGGGCAGTTTTCAATAGCAATGCGCACCTTTTGCTGCTCGGCAAAGGCAATAATTGGCTGCCAAACCTTTTTAAACTCGGCTAAATTTTCGGTCAGCGTTTTTTCCTGCATGCGGCCAATAAAGGTGGTAACAGTGTTAACCCCCAGCGTTTTGGCGGCGGTAATTACCTTGTAAAGGTGGCTAATGTTGTGCGCACGCTTTTCAAGGTCGCTGTCCATGGTGTTGGGGTAAAACGCCAAAGCCGAAATTTCAACCCCCTTATTTTTGCAGTAATTTAAAAGGTAATCGGCCTTTTCGCTGTTTAAATTTTCAACATCAATGTGCGAAACGCCCGCGTAACGGCGCTCGGCCTTGCCGGCCGGCCAGCAGGCAACCTCAACGCACTGAAAGCCCATGCGTGCTGCGGTGTCTACCATTTCCTCAAAGCTGTAGCCGTCTAAAATAGCGCTTACAAAACCTAATTTCATTATTGTACCTCCACCGTTTGTTTTTCTTTTATTTTAACGGCGGGCTGCCATAATAACAAGTAAAATATTTTAAAAAACTGGCCATTTTTTGGGTTTTTGTACATTGGCCGCCGGGCAGGGGGGTCCTGGTTAAGCTTTTAGCAAAATTTTGCGCCCCGGGTTTGACTTTTTGCAATTTCGTGCTATACTAAAAAGCAGAACATTTAAAGAGGGATAGTATGTTAGCCAATTACCACACCCACACCTTTCGCTGCAACCATGCCGATGGCACCGAGCGGGAATACATTGAAACCGCCATTGCCCGCGGGCTGAAAACGCTGGGATTTTCGGATCACACCCCGTACCCGTTTGAGGAAAAGTATTACTCTAATTTTAGAATGCGAATCGCCGATTTAGAGGGGTATTTTACCACCCTGCGCGCCTTGAAAAAAGAGTACGAAAAAGAAATTAACATTTTAATTGGCTTTGAGGCAGAGTATTACCCCGATTATTTTGAAAAGCTGCTGCAAATTATTACCCCGTTTGGGTACGATTATTTAATTATGGGCCAACACTTTATTGGCAACGAGATGCACGAGCCGTATGTTGCCGCGCCAACCGGCGAAAAGAAAATTTTAACCCGCTATGTTAACCAGTGTATTGAGGGGCTTAAAACCGGAAAATTTTTGTATTTGGCGCACCCCGACCTGCCCAATTTTACGGGGGACGAGGCCTTTTACCGGCAGGAGATGATGCGCCTTTGCCAGGCGGCAAAGCAGCTGAATATTCCGCTGGAGTACAACCTGTTGGGTTTGGCGGGCGGCCGAAACTACCCCTGCACTCGGTTTTTTAAGCTGGCGGCTGCGGTTGGCAACCAGGTTGTGTTGGGGTGCGACGCCCACACGCCCGGCATGGTAGCAAAGCCGGAGCTGCTTTTAAAAGCCGAGCAAAACCTTGCGGCTTTGGGGCTAACGGCCGTGGCGGAGCTTACGGTTTAACGAAACCCAACCTAACTTAACCTAACCTAACCTAACCTAACTTAACCTAACTTAACTTAACGCTTAATCTAACAAAGGTACAGACGCGCCTAATTGGCTGCCCGCCCGGCGGGCTAATTTGCCGGCCTGCACGGGTGCCCAAAATTGCTTTACCGGCCGAGCGGCGGCAAGGGGGAATTTTAAATGCAAAAATTAAAACGGCTGCTTTATAAATGGGAGGGCGGATTTTACCGTCACCCCTCGTTTCAATACGCCGAATTGGTTTTGCTGGCCTTTCTTTCGGCGTTGAATTACGAAATTTTTGTATTTCAAAACGCATTTGCGCCG
>URRK01000174.1 GCA_900550315.1 uncultured Oscillospiraceae bacterium
TATGGGGTATCCAAAAGCGGAATGTGGCTTCGCTGGCGTTTGACCGGAAGCGCCTCCGGTCCCTAGATACAAAACCGCCGTGCCGCTTTGCGGCACTTTTTATTTGGGCGCTTACGGCTTTTAAAGCGCTGCCGTAGGCGGGAACGGGAAACCGAAATGAAAAAATGCGGGAAAAGCGGCCCTAAAACAGCTGTTATTGCAAATAATAGCTGTTGCCCATAAAAACGCCGTTTAAAACCCCAAAGCCGCCGCTTTGCAGCGGGATTTTAAATTGCTGTTTAAATTTTAAAAGGTCGGCCTTGCTAAGGCTGCTGTTGGCTTTTAGCAGCAGCTGCAGCGGCACCTGTTCGGGCGCGTTGCAGCATTGCAGCAGTAAATTGCCAAGCAGTAAGGCCCGGGCGTTTAGCCCCTCTACGGTAGCTTCGCTGTTTTGCAAAAGCAGTTTTAACCACTGTGCGCCGTACAAATTAACCGTTCCGCCGGGCAGCCTGCCGGCCCCGGTAACAGCCGGCAGGCTTTGTGCGCTTGCCGCAACGCCGCCGCAGGCGTTTACCAAAGCGGTTAGTTCCCCGTTGTTAAGCGGCACAAAATAACTGGCGGTGCAGCCAAAAAACAGTTTTGCACTTTGCAGCGGCCTTTCGGCGCTAAAAACCGTTTTGCTTTTTAAAACGGCCGTTTGCGGCAAAAGCTGCAAGGCTAAAGTACGGCTGCCGCTGTTTAGGGTGCAAAGGGCGTAGCAGCTAAGCTCATTAAAATAAAACAGCAAATGCACCTGAACAAAATTTGGCGCCGTGTAGGGCTGCTCTTTGTTTTCGGCCGCGGCGGGTGCGGCTAAGGTTTTTGTTTTAAAAACAGGCGTTAGCAGCGGGGTAGAAAGCAGTAAAAATCCAGCCAATGCCGCGCTAAGCGTTTTAAAAAAAATGCTAACCGGCTTTGGGCTTGGGCGGCGCGCCGTCATTTGTTTTGTATGGTATCCTCAATGGCTAACAGGCGGTTGTACTTTGCTACCCTTTCGGTTCGGCAGGGGGCGCCGCTTTTTAACATTCCGGCACCGGTTGCAACGGCAAGGTCGGCAATAAAGGTGTCTTCGGTTTCGCCGGAGCGGTGCGAAACAACGGTGTTGTAGCCGTTTTTACGCGCCAGGCTCATAACGGCCAGCGTTTCGGTTACGGTGCCAATTTGGTTGGGTTTAATTAAAATAGCGTTGCCCGCGCCGTTTTTAATGCCGTACTGCAGCCGCTCGGTGTTGGTTACAAACAGGTCGTCCCCAACCAGCTGAACCGCGTCGCCCAATTCGGCGGTTAAAGCGGCCCAGTTTTCCCAGTCGTCCTCGGCCAGCGGGTCCTCTACCGAAAGAATGGGAAAATCGTTGCACAATTCTTTTATATGCAAAATCAGCTGCTCGGCGCTTAAAAAGCTTTGGCGTTTGGGCAAATAATACTTTCCGTCCTGGTACCATTCGCTTGCGGCAACATCCAGCGCCAGCCCAACCTCCCCAAAGCTGTAGCCGGCACGGGTAATGGCCTCGCAAATCAGCTCCAGCGCGGCGCGGTCCGAGTCTACATCCGGGGCAAAGCCGCCCTCGTCCCCCACGCCGGTAGAAAGCCCTTTTTGTTTTAACAAATCGCCTAAGGCGTGGTAAATTTCGCTGCCGGCCTGCAGGGCTTTGGCAAAGGTGTTAAACCGTGGCACGATCATAAATTCCTGAACATCTACATTGTTGGCTGCGTGGGCGCCGCCGTTTAGAATGTTCATCATAGGGGTGGGCATGCTGTGCTCGGTAATGCCGCCCAGGTAGCGGTAAAGCGGCAGCCCGTAGGCCCCGGCCGCCGCCCGCGCCGTTGCCATAGAAACGGCTAAAATGGCGTTGGCACCTAAATTTTCTTTATTTTTTGTGCCGTCTAACTCCAGCAGCAGGCGGTCTACCGCCTTTTGCTCGCAGCTGTTTAGCTCGCAAAGGCTTTGGGCAATTAGGCCGTTAATGTTTTTAACGGCTTTTTGGGTACCCTTGCCGCGGTAGCGCTCGTTGTTGCCGTCACGCAGCTCGTAGGCCTCGTATGCGCCGGTAGAGGCGCCCGAGGGCGCAATGGCAAACCCGGCGCTGCCGTTTGAGAGCAGCACCTGTGCGCCAACCGTTGGGTTCCCGCGGGAGTCTAACAATTCTATTCCTTTAACTGCAATAATTTTTTCCATTTTTATCACTCCAAATGTTTTTGGTAGTTTGTGCAGTAAAAGAAAAAATATAACAATCCCTTGCTTTTTTTAAAAAAATCAGTTACAATATGACAAAAGAAACTACAGTTTTTTGGGGGCAGAAATGAACAGATATTTAATTGGCGGTCTGCTTACCGAGGTTGACGCCGAGTGCGCCCGGTTAGAGCGGCTGGGCCAGCTTTACGCAACCGATAAACCCGGCCAGCCGGATATTGAAATTAAAATTTCGGCCGAGGCCATGCGCCGTGCGCAGGAAAAGTACAGCTACCTGCCGCCCGACGAAGTGGCTTACATGGTAACCGGCTCGGTTTTTTACCACCGTGCGGTGCAGTTTAACGCGTTGCTGCTGCACTCCTCGGCTATTGAGGTAGAAGGTCGGGCTTACTGCTTTTCGGCCAACAGCGGCACCGGTAAATCTACCCACACCGGGCTGTGGCAAAAATATTTAGGGGAGCAGCGGGTGCGCCTAATTAACGACGATAAACCCCTGCTGCGCCGCAACGGAGAGCAGTTTTTTGCCTGCGGTACGCCCTGGAGCGGCAAAACCGATTTAAATCGCAATGTAACCGTGCCGTTAAAGGCCATTGTTTTTATTAAACGAGGGCAAAACAACACTGTTCGGCCGCTTACCGGTGCCCAGGCGGTTCCGCTGCTTTACGAGCAAACAGTAAAGCCCAAAAGCCCCGAACTAATGTCGGCCATGCTGCAAACGGCCGACGGGCTGCTGCGCACGGTTCCGGTGCTGGAGCTTAGCTGCGATATGAGCGAGGAGGCCGTTCGGGTAAGCTACGAGGCGCTTTCGAAGCTTTAAAAAACGGTTGCTTTGCCGGGTACGCCGCCTTAGGCCTGCCGTTTTAACGGGAATTTTGGCGTAAAAGGGTAAAAATAAGGTAAAGCTATTGCAAAATGCGCTAAAATCTATTATAATAAATTGTCTAAGCATAATTTTTTAAAAATACGGAGTTAATTTTTATGGCTAATCAGCAAAAAATGGTAAAAAATATTACCGCTATGGACGAAGATTTTGCCAAATGGTACACCGATGTTGTTATTAAAGCCGAGCTGGTAGATTATTCCGGCGTGCGGGGCTGCACGGTGTTTCGCCCTTACGGTTACGCAATATGGGAGAATATTCGCAGCATTATGGACGGCATGTTTAAAGAAACCGGCCACGAAAATGTTTACATGCCAATGTTTATTCCCGAAAGCCTGCTGGAAAAGGAAAAAGACCATGTAGAGGGCTTTGCCCCCGAGGTTGCCTGGGTAACCTATGGCGGCAACGAAAAGTTAGAGGAACGGCTTTGTGTACGCCCCACCTCTGAAACCTTATTTTGCGAGCATTACAAAAATATTATTCACTCTTACCGCGACCTGCCAAAGCTTTACAACCAGTGGTGCTCAGTGGTACGGTGGGAGAAAACTACCCGCCCGTTTTTGCGTACGCGCGAATTTTTGTGGCAGGAGGGGCACACCATTCACGAAACGGCCGAAGAAGCGCAGGCAGAAACCGAGCAGCAGCTGAACTGCTATGCCGACTTCTGCGAAAACGTGCTGATG
>URRK01000175.1 GCA_900550315.1 uncultured Oscillospiraceae bacterium
AAATTCCAAGCTCATCCAGCGCGGCGCAAATAATTTTTGCGTTTTCTTTGTAATAGGCAATGGCCTGCCGCACCTGCTCCATGCCCTCTTTGGTAAATACCGCGGCGGCGCCAACCTGCACAGGGTAAGAAACGCCGTTAAATTTGGTGGTTTGGCGGCGCAGCCACATACCCTGCAGCCCGGTGCCCTCAAATTCCAAGCCGTTTGGCACAACGGTGTAGCCGCAGCGGGTGCCGGTAAAGCCCGCGGTTTTAGAGAAAGAGCAAAACTCAATAGCACATTTTTCGGCGCCCGGAATTTCAAAAATGCTGGTAGGCAGCGCGGCGTCCTGCACAAAAACCTCGTAGGCGGCGTCAAACAAAATAACCGATTGATTTTTCAGCGCAAAATCTACCCAAAGCTTTAGCTGTTCGCGGGAGTAGACTGCGCCGGTTGGGTTATTGGGGGAGCAAAGGTAAATAATATCCCCTTTTGTTTCGCTGCCCGGCACCGGCAAAAAGCCGTTTTGCTCGTTTGCGTCCATAAACAAAATTTTCCGGCCGTCCATAATGTTGGTGTCTACATACACCGGGTACACCGGGTCGGGAATTAACACAGTATTATCGCGGTCAAATAAATCTAAAATATTGCCAAGGTCGCTTTTGGCACCGTCGCTGATAAATACCTCGTTTTCCGAAAGGGTTACGCCCTTTTCGGCGTAATGCTGCAAAATGGGCTGCTTTAAAAAGGCGTAGCCCTGCTCCGGCCCGTACCCGTGAAACCCGGCCTCGGTAGCCATTTCGCGGTTTGCCTGTTCCATTGCCTTGGTAACGGCCGGCGGCAGCGGACCTTTCACATCGCCAATGCCCATGCGAATAATATCTGCCTGCGGGTTTTGCTCTAAAAACGCCTGCGTTTTTTTGGCAATGGTAGAAAACAGGTAGCTTTGTTTAACATTTTGGTAGTTTTTATTAATTTTCAGCATTTTTAAACCTCCATTAGCAGGGTGCCGTCAAAAACAAAATCGGCTGTTCCCGTCATGTATACGGTGCCGTTGCTGCTCCATTTAATTTTTAAATAGCCGCCCAGCAGCTGCACGGTAATTTCCTCATCTTTTTGGCAAAGGCCGTTTAACACCGCCGCAACAACAACCGCGCAGGCCCCGGTTCCGCAGGCCATGGTCTCGCCGCTGCCGCGCTCAAAAACGCGCATTTGCAGTGTGGTTTTGTTCAGCTGCTTAACGAATTCTGTGTTTATCCGCTCGGGAAACAACGGGTGATTTTCAAATTCCGGGCCGATTTTTTCCAGCGGCAAATTTAAAACATCCTCACAAAAAATTACCGCGTGCGGGTTGCCCATGGAAACGCAAGTGGCGTACCAATTTTGCCCGGCGGCCGTAATTTTTTGGTGAATAAAGCTTTCGCCCTCGCTTCGTACCGGAATATCCCGCGGGGTTAAAACCGCCTGGCCCATATCTACCGTAACGCTTTGCACCTTGCCGTTTTGCACGCACAGGTGCAGCTTTTTAATACCGCTTAGGGTTTCCAGCGTTAAATCTGTTTTTGCGGTTAACCCCCGCTCGTAAACATATTTGCCAATGCAGCGGGTGGCGTTACCGCACATTTTTCCCTCGCTGCCGTCGGCGTTAAACATGCGCATTTTAAAATCGGCAACCTCTGAATTTAAAATTAAAACAATGCCGTCGCCGCCAACACCCTTATGGCGGTCGCTAAGCAAAACCGAAAGCTTTTCGGGGTTTTGCACCGGCTGCTTGGTGCAATTAAAATAAATGTAATCGTTGCCAAGACCGTGCATTTTTGTAAATTCCATTTTTGTTCCTTTCCTTACAAACGGCAAAGCATTGCCGAAATACACTACTACAACATTTTATAGTATACTGCAACTGCCTAAAAAGGTCAAGCAAAATTGCCAAAGGCCGCCAAGATTACCCTGCGGCCGGCAATGCATAAGGTTAAAAAATTAAAAGCTCTTTGTTCTTTGCCGCTGCAGCCCGCAAAGCACAAAAGCCCAAAGCGGCAAAATGCAACCGCCAAAAGTAGCAAAGCTACTGCAGCATTTTTTCAAACTGCTCCTCGCTTAGCACCTCTACCCCAAGCTCCTGCGCTTTTTTTAGCTTGCTGCCGGCCTGCTCGCCCGCTACTACATAGCTTGTTTTTTTAGAGACTGAGCCGGCTGCCTTGCCCCCAAACTGCTCAATTAACCGTTCGGCCTCGGCCCGCTTAAACCTTACCAGCGTGCCGGTAAGCACAAAGGTTTTGCCGGCAAAGCGGCGGTCGGTTAACGCGGTTTTGCAAACCATGTTTACCCCAATTTCTTTAAAGCGGTTAATTAGCTGCACCGTTTGCGGCAGGGTTAAAAAGCTGTACAGGCTTTGGGCCATAATTTCGCCAAAGCCGTCAATTCTTAAAAAGTCCTCCGGCCCGGCGGCCAAAATGGCGTCCATGCTTTGCAGCGCGTCGGCCAACAGCTTTGCCGCTTTGGCCCCAATGTGCCGTATTCCAAGCGCAAAAATAAAGCGGTATAAATCGTTTTGTTTAGATTTTTGAATGGCCGTAATAATATTTTCAGCCGATTTTTCGCCCAGCCCCTCTAAATTGGCTAAGTCGCTTATTTGCAGCTCGTACAAATCGTAAGGGTGGCGAATTTTGTTGTTTTGCAGTAGCAGCTCAATCACGGCGGGGCCAAGGCCTTCAATATCCATCGCGTCACGCGAGGCAAAATGAATTAAATGCCGGGTAAGCTGTGCGGGGCACTCGGCATTATTGCAGCGCAGCGCCGCCTCCCCCGCTTCACGGAACACCGGCGCCCCGCAAGAGGGGCAAACGGTTGGCATTTTGTAGGGCGTTGCCCCCGGCCGATGCGCGGCTACACCCACAACCTCGGGAATAATATCCCCCGCCTTGCGCACTAAAATATCATCGCCAATGCAAATGTTTTTTTCGGCAATAAAATCCTCATTATGCAGTACGGCGCGGCTAACGGTAGTACCGGCCAAAGTAATAGGTTCAAAAAACGCGGTTGGGGTTAAGGCGCCGGTGCGCCCTACCTGAACATCTACCCCCAGCAGCCGGGTTTCTTTAACCTCGGGCGGGTATTTAAACGCCACCGCCCATTTAGGGAATTTTGCCGTACTGCCAAACTCGCCCCGCGCGGCTAAATCGTCTACCTTAATTACGGCGCCGTCAATATCAAACTCCAGCGTGCCGCGCTGGCGGCCAATTTCCTGCACCGTTTGCAGCGCCTGCTCAATACCGTTGGCACGCGTGTAAAACGGCAGCACCGAAAAGCCCAGCTGCTTTAAAAAATTTAACGATTCTATGTGCGAAGCAAAGCTTTTACCGCTAATTTGCTGCACATTAAAAATAAAAACCGAAAGGCGGCGTTTGGCCGTAACCGCCGGATTTTTTTGGCGCAGCGAGCCGGCCGCGGCATTGCGCGGATTTTTAGCCGGTTTTTCACCGCGGTTTTCCTGCTCGGCAACCAGGCGGGCGAAGTTATGGTGCGACATATAAACCTCGCCGCGCACCTCTAAATTGCCGTAAAACGCAATATGCTTTGGAATATCGGCCACGGTAAGCAGGTTGGCAGTAACATCCTCGCCGGTCAGACCGTCGCCCCTGGTGGAGCCCCGAACAAACTGCCCGTTTTCGTACTCTAAGGAAACCGAAAGCCCATCTATTTTAGGCTCAACCGAATAAACCGGCTGCTTTAAAAGCGCCCGCACCCGTTCGTCAAATGCCCGCAGCTCGTCAAAGCTAAAG
>URRK01000176.1 GCA_900550315.1 uncultured Oscillospiraceae bacterium
CAAAAGTGGCCGATATTTTAGGCTTTCATTACGAGGCCGGCTCGAATGTTGCAAACACACTGCGTGAAATACGCGCCCTTGGCGTTAAAAACTGCCTTACCATTAAACCCCAAACGCCGGCCGAAGCAATTTTTGAGTATTTGCCGCTGTGCGATATGGTTCTAATTATGTCGGTAGAGCCGGGCTTTGGCGGGCAAAGCTTTATGCCAAGCTCTTTAAAAAAAGCCGCAGCGTTGCGGCAGCAGGCCGGCAAGCTGGGGCTGAATTTTGATATTGAAATTGACGGCGGCATTAACCGCGAAACTGCCGCACTGGCCGTGCAGCATGGGGTTAACGTTTTGGTTGCCGGCAGCTATTTGGTAGGCGCACCAAACGCGGCCGAGCGCGTGCGGCAGCTAAAAGCATTAGAAAACGCTTAAAGCAAGCACGAATTAACCAGCCCCTGTTTTTTAGCGCCCTATTTTTAGCATAGCGTGTGAAAAGTAAGGCAATTCGGCCAGCCGGCAAAAGGCAAACTCCGGGTTGTTTGCAATACAGCGTTCATTAAAATGCAGTATTTAACCGTTCGGCGGCGTTGCCGGCAATTAAGCAATGAAAATGCTCTAAAAGCAGGGGCGCTAAAACGCTCTGCGGCAGGCTTTTGCTGCAAAACTCCTGCAGCGTTAGGGTTACCCGGTTGCAGTTGCGGGGCAAGGTTAACAGCAAATAATATTTTTGGCCGCAGCGGTAAAGGCTGCTTTGGTTTGGCACGCCCTTTAGCGCGCCGGCAACCGCTTTAACCGCCCGAATTAGATCCTCGCTGCAGCAAAATTCAAACGCGTAAGCAGTGTTTTGCTCTTTTAAATATTTAGTCTGGGTGCGCTTGCCCTCGCCGGGGCGCGGGGCCGGCTCGCAGGTAAAACGAAATACGCACCCGCCCGAACCGGTTGGGTACAGCTCGGTTGTAATATCACCGGTTTGCTCAAACTCAAAATTCTCGGCCGCCAAGGCAAACAAGCGCTCCACCGTTTGCTTAACCAGCGGATCTTTATAATTAATGCTTTCGTAATTTTTAAAATAATATTGAAGCTCTAAACGGTTTAAGTGGATCTTCAAGCAAAGTGGGCCTTCGCTGATAATGGTCATTGCAAATTCCTCCTATTAACAACAGCAGGTGAAAGTTATGCATATTACCGCACACAAAGGGGTACGGATCTTTCGGGAATATTATTTAAACATTTCCACCAAGCCCATTCCCCTACCTAAAACCGCAAAAATCCCGGTTGATTTTTGTACTTGCGCCGTACAGTGGAACAAAAAAAACGGCGACAAGGTTCATAAATTTGAAAAGCTGGCTGTTTTACAAAACGGTATTCCGATTTACTCCCCCTTTGCCGGTGTTTTTAAGGGGTTTAGCGTTGGCCCCAAGCTGGCTCACAATCCGGCCATGCAGTATGCCATTATTACCACGCAAAACGATTCTACCCCGCCCTGCCCCTTGTGGGATGTTTCGCAGCTGCCAAGCACCCGCCAAGAGCTTACGCAGTTGGTACAAAAAGCGGCCATTGCCGACGAGCTGCGTCACCGTTACCTACTGCCGCTTTTAAGCAGCCAAAAGATTTTTGAAAGCGTTTTAATAGACGCCGTAGATGATGAGCCGTACGACCTTTCGCGATCGGCGGTGCTGCTGCAGCATTCGCAAGAGGTTTTTGCCGGCGCCCAAATTGTTGCGGCGGCACTGGGGCTGCAAAAGGTGCAGCTGCTGGCCTTAAAAAACTTTGTAACCAAACCATTTTTTAAAACCAACACACCGGGAATACAAAAAATTGCCATGCGGGGCAAATACCCGGCTTTTCCCGCCATTAAGCTGTACGCCACCAAAACAAAGGCGCTGCGCATTGGGGTGCAGGCCTGCCGGGCCATTTACCGCGCCGCTTTGTTTGGCGAACCGCAGCTAAGCCACACCGTTACCGTTTGGGGCGACGGCGTGACTGCTCCCGGCAATTTAGAGGTGCCAAACGGCACCCCGATTAGTGATATTTTAGCCTACTGCAAGGCCGACGGTGCCTTAGAGCGGGTGGTGGCCGGCGGCATGATGACCGGCTACACCGCCTCGGTATTTTATCCACTTTACAATTGGGATAGCACCGTTACCGCCCTGCTGCTAAAAAAGCACCACGCGCCAACCCCCTGCACCAACTGCGGCCGCTGCGCCATTGTTTGCCCCATTGGGTTAGCGCCCTATTACACTTTACGCAGCAGCACCCACAAAGGTGAAAAACGCGCCAGCGAGCTGTGCGGCGAAATGTGCATACATTGCGGCGCCTGCTCTTACATTTGCCCGGCCCGCATTCCTCTGGAAGAATATTTACAAAAGGCCGCCCCAAAGCCGGAAAAGGAGCCAACAAATGAATAATCGTGTAAAAAGCTCCCCCTACCTGCACGGGGAAGAAACCAGCAACCACCTAAAGCTTGATTTATTAATTGGACTAATAACCGTTATGGTTGTTTCGGTAGTGCAAAACGGGCTGCGTGTGTTAACCGTTTGCACCCTTTGCGCCGCCCTGGCCTGGAGCACCGAAACTTTAGGCCGCGTTATTTTGCGCAAGGGCTTTGGCTCCGGGCTGCGCTCGCTTTCTATTGGGCTGATTATTGCAATGCTTTGCCCGGTTTCGGTGCCGGTTTGGCTGCCGGCCGCCGCAACGGTTTGCAGTGTGTTTTTTGTTGATGTACTGCTGTGGCCCAATTACAGCCGCTTATTTATGACGCCGGCCATTGCCTGGATCTTTATGCTCTCTATTATGCCGGCTAAAATTACAACCTACCCGGCCCTAAATGTTGGGGTAGAGCTGCCGTTTTTTCAAACCCCGCAGGAGTTTGAAACGGTGCGCTCTATTGCGCAAAGCCTACAATACCGCAGCACGCCGGAATACAGCATTACCGAAATTTTAATTGGCCGTTACCCCGGCGGCATGGGTACCACCTGCATTTTAATTATTTTAGCGGTTTGCGTTTATTTTATTTTTAGAAAAAGCATGGCGTGGGAGGTCTCCCTTTCTATGATTCTTACCGTAACGGTTTTTGCCCTTTGCTTTAACCGCACCGGCAGCAGCCTTTACTACTCGGTGCTGTACGAGCTAACGGCCGCCTCTTACATTTACATGGCGGTTTTTGTTGCGGGCGATATTATTAACGCCCCCATGCTGCCCTTGGCAAAGGTTGCCTACGGGGTGTTAATTGGGGTGCTTTCTATGCTGTTTCGGTACAGCGGTTTGGGCGAACACAGCACCGCCTTGGCGCTAACCGCCGCAAAGCTTTGCGCCAATTTGTTAGACTTAGCCACCTTAAAGCTGCAAATTAAGCGACAGCGCCGCAAAGCAATTGATAAATTTTCGTAAAACGGTTATAAATTTTAATTTTGTGCAAATAACAATGGTAAGCTTATTTTTATTGGTAATTGCTTAGGAGCGTTTATGTACAAAATTAAAAGAACCGGCTACCGCAAAAGCGGCGGCAGTGCGGCAAAGGCCGCGCTAATTATTTTGCTTTTTTTATTACTGGTTGTTGGCGGATTTTTATTTGGCTACTTCTTTTTGCAGTAGTATTCGCCTAAAACACCTTACTTGGTATGGCAATGCCCGCACCCTTAGGGGTAAACGCAATATTGCTTATTAGCGGTTATTTGCTTTAAAGCGCCCACAAACAAAAATTCAGGCCCGGCGCAACAATAAAATTTGCACCGGGCCTGCCTT
>URRK01000177.1 GCA_900550315.1 uncultured Oscillospiraceae bacterium
AACGCCAATTGTAGACGCACAAACGCTGCTGATTGTGGTAGATACGCACAGGCCGGCGCTGGTTGAATTTTCGCCGCTGTTAGAACTGGCCGGGCACATTGTCGTAATCGACCACCATCGAAAAGCCGTAGATTACATTAACAATGCCGTTATTTTTTACCATGAAACGGCTGCCTCCTCGGCTTGCGAAATGGTTAGCGAGCTGCTGGAATATTTAAACGAAAACAGCGTTGGCCGGGCCGAGGCCGAGGCCCTTTTGGCTGGTATTGTGTTAGATACTAAAAATTACTGCCTGAATACCGGGGTGCGCACCTTTGAGGCTTCGGCGTTTTTGCGGCAGCGCGGCGCCGACCCCATTGCCGTGAAAAAGCTGTTTTCCGATTCTATGGTTGAATACAAAATTAAAAGCGCGGTTATTTCAACCTCTAAGCAGTATAAAAGCTGCGCCATTGCGGTCAACGGGAATAATGACGGCAGCGAGGAATCTCGCCGCATTATCTCCTCGCAGGCGGCGGACGAGCTTTTAAATGTTTCGGGCATACGAGCCTCGTTTGTCATGTACAAAATCGGGCAGACCGTAAACATTTCGGCACGGTCGTTCGGTGAAATAAATGTTCAGCTGATTATGGAATCGCTGGGCGGCGGCGGGCACCGCATGATGGCGGCCTGCCAGCTGGAAAACAGCAATTTTACAGCGGCTGAAAAGCAATTGCTTTTGGCAATTGACGAGTATGAGAAAGGTTGATTTTTATGAAGGTTATTTTACTGGCAGATGTGAAAGGCAAGGGCAAAAAGGGCGAGCTTTGCAATGTTTCCGACGGGTACGCCCGTAACTTTTTGTTCCCCAAAAATTTGGCCATAGAGGCTAACGCCAGCGCCATGAACGAGCTGCGCGGTCGGGAGGAGGCCAAAGCCCACCATTTAGCCGAGGAAAAACAGGCCGCCCGTGAGCTGGCCGCCCTGTTAAACGGCAAAACGGTTACGGTGGCTGCCAAGGCCGGCAGCAGCGGTAAGCTGTTTGGTGCGGTAACGGCAAAAGAGGTTGCCGCCGCTATTTTTGAAAGCTTTAAGGTAGAAATTGACCGCCGTAAAATGAGCATGGCCGACATTAAGCAGTTTGGCGAATATTCGGCCGAAATTAAGCTGTACAACGGCATTACCGCAACCGTTACGGTGCAGGTTAAGGAAGCGTAATATGGCCGAGAAAAAGTTTTCGCAAAACGGGGCGGATGTAAACGCGCTGGATTTTGGCGATTCGGCCGTTTTGCCCTTTTCGGTAGAGGCCGAGCAATCGGTTTTAGGGTCTATTATTATTGACCCCAAATGTTACCTGCGCGCGGCAACGCTGTTGAAAAACGATTATTTTTATTTGCCGCAGCACCGGGAAATTTACGCCGCCTTAACCGAGATGTTTGAAAAAAACCAGCCGGTAGATATTGTAACGCTGCTGGAAAAACTAAAGGGCCGCGGCGTTTACGATGATGCCGGCGGTAAGGCCTACTTAACTCAAATTATTCAAACGGTGCCCTCTACTGCGAATGTAGAAAACTACATTGCCATTGTGCGGGACAAGTATTTTGCCCGCAGTTTGTTGGCGGCCGCCAAGGGCATTATTAAAGATATTAACGAAAACACCTTAGATTCTAACCTGCTTTTAGACCGCGCCGAGCAGCAGATTTACGACATTCGGCAGGGCCGCGAAAACACCGATTTGGTACACATAAAATCGGTTATTATTAACGAGACTTATGACCGTTTGCACAAAATTGCCGACCCGGAAACGCGCAGCGATTTTATTGGGATTCCCTGCGGAATAGGGGAGTTGGACAAAACCTTGACCGGGCTGAATAAATCGGACCTGATTATTTTAGGCGCCCGCCCCGGCATGGGTAAAACCTCGTTCGCGTTAAACATTGCCCGCAATGTTGCGGTAAACGCGGGTAAAACCGTTTGCTTTTTTTCGCTGGAAATGACGCGTGACCAGCTGGCTCAACGCCTGCTTTCCAACGAGGCGGCCATTGAAAGCAGCCACCTGCGCGATTCTTCTTTAATGACCGACGACGAGTGGACGCGCCTGGCGCAGGCTTCGGAGCAGCTTTCAAACGCCGAGCTGTATTTAGACGAAACCTCGAACATTACGGTGCCGGAAATGAAAGCCAAGCTGCGCCGCATGAAAAAGGTTGACTTAGTGATTATTGACTATTTAGGCTTAATGCACTCTGCTACGGCGAAGGAAAACCGCGTGCAGGAGGTTTCTGACATTACCCGGAACCTTAAAATAATGGCAAAAGAGCTTATGGTGCCGGTTATTGTTTGCTCGCAGTTAAGCCGTGGAACCGAGGTTAAGGGAAAATCACATCGCCCGCAGCTGGCTGATTTGCGTGAATCCGGCTCAATTGAGCAGGACGCCGACATTGTTTTGTTTTTATACCGCGAAAAGTATTATGACGCTGAAAACACCGACCCAAACCAGGCGGGGGATCCGAACCAAGCCGAATGTATTGTAGCCAAGAACCGGCACGGCGAGGTAAAAACCATTCCCCTTTGCTGGGACGGCCAGTTTACCCGCTTTACAGCGCCTACGGATGTTTACGATGAACCGTAACAGCTTTTTAACCGCCCTGCAGGCCTTAGCGCCGCTGCAGGGGCAAACAATTTGTGCGGCGCTTTCCGGCGGGGCCGATTCGGTTGCCCTTTTGCACCTGCTTTGCAGCACGGCTAAGGCCGGCGGCTTTACGGTAACCGCCGTGCATGTAAACCACGGGCTGCGCGGGCCGGAGGCCGACCGCGACGAGCAATTTTGCCGCAGCCTTTGCCGGCAGCTGCAGGTTTTGCTAACCGTTTTTAAGGTGAATTGCCAAAGCGAGCGCCAGCCGGGCGAAAGCACCGAGCTTTGCGCCAGGCGCCTGCGCTACGCTTGCTTTGAAAAGGTGCCCGCCAATTACATTGCCACCGCGCACCACGCCGATGATGCCGCTGAAACCTTTTTGCTTAATTTTGCGCGCGGCAGCGGGTTAAAAGGGCTGTGCGGTATTCCGCCAAGGCGGGGGCGCTATTTACGGCCGCTGCTGGGCTTTAGCCGGGCGCAGCTGCTTTTGTACCTAAAAAGCCAAGGCCTAAGCTTTGTAACCGACAGCACTAATTTGCAGCCTACTGCCTGTAATCGCAACCGCCTGCGGCACCGGGTTTTGCCCGAATTAGAGCAAATTAACAGCAATTTTTCGCAAACGGCGGCGCGCAATTTTAGGCTGCTAAAGGCCGATAGCGATTTTTTAGAGAAAACCGCCGCGGCGGTTTTTAAAAGTGTTAATACCAAGCGCGGCCTTTTGGTTTTGCCGTTGCGGCAGCAGCACCCGGCCATTGCCGCCAGGGTGGTGCAGCAGTATTTGGCGCTGTTTGGCTGCCGGGCTGACGCTTTGCATCAGGAGGCCGTTTTGGCCTTGCTAAACGGGCAAAAAGGCGGCAGAGTTCAGCTGTTTGGCAACCTTTTTTGCGCGGTGCGCGGCGGCTATTTGTATTGCGTAAAGCAACAACCGCTTCAATACAGCGTTCAAACCAAAATAATTTTAAGCGAAAACCCGCTGCATGAGCTTAAAATTAACAATTTGTTATTAAAAAACGCAATAGACTATGATAAAATACAAAGTGAATTTAAAATAAGGGTGCGCCAGCCTGGGGATTCTTTTATTCCTGCCGGCAGCCGC